>JAPPPH010000027.1 GCA_028817635.1 Verrucomicrobiales bacterium
GCGTACTGGCTCCACCGTGGCTGCGGAGATGCTGGACAATTGGAGCACGACGCTGGGGCAGTTCGTGAAGGTGATGCCCACCGATTACAAACGCGTGTTGCTCGAGCGCAAACAAGCCGAGAAGGAGCTGGTCGCCTAGAGTCACAGGCGATCGAAAGGATTTTTCAAGATGGGTAAACCAACTGGATTTATGGAGTTTGAGCGCGAGGCGGTGCCGTATCGCGATCCGCTGGAGCGCTTGAACGATTACGATGAGATCAACACCACTCCTGAGGAGGGCCACCTGCAAACGCAGGGCGCGCGTTGCATGGATTGCGGCGTGCCGTTTTGCCAATCCGGCAACGGCTGCCCGATCGACAACCTCATCCCCGAGTGGAACCATCTCGTTTATCAAAAGCGCTGGAAAGAGGCGATCGATCGCCTGCACAAGACGAACAATTTTCCGGAGTTCACCGGCCGCGTGTGCCCGGCGCCGTGCGAAGGTTCGTGCGTGCTCGGTATCACCAATCCGCCGGTCACCATCAAGAACATCGAGAACACCATCATTAACCGCGCCTTTGACGAGGGCTGGGTGACCGCCGAACCGCCCGCCGAGCGCACCGGCAAAAAGATTGCCGTCGTCGGCTCCGGCCCGGCCGGCTTGGCCGCCGCCGATCAGCTGAACAAGGTGGGGCACTCGGTGACGGTTTACGAACGCGCCGACCGCATTGGCGGCTTGTTGATGTACGGCATCCCGAACATGAAGTTGGACAAGGACGTCGTCGAGCGCCGCATCAATCTGATGCGCGAGGAGGGCGTGGAGTTTGTCACCTGCGCGCACGTTGGCAAAAAGGAGGAGTTTGAATCCGGCCACATGACGCAGATCATGGAAGAGCGCGGCTGCGAGATGCAGTACATCGACCCCAACGATTTGCAGAAGGATTTTGATGCCGTGCTGATGGCCACCGGCGCAACCAAGCCGTTTGATCCGACCGGCCGCAATCCCGGCCGCGACCTCAAGGGCATCCATTTCGCGATGGATTTCCTCACGCGCAACACCAAGAGCCTGCTCGATTCCAATCTCGAGGACGGCGAGTACCTCACCGCCAAGGACAAGCACGTGATCGTGATCGGCGGCGGCGACACCGGCGCGGACTGCATCGGCACCTCGTTGCGGCACGGCTGCAAGGATGTCGTCAACTTTGAGCTGCTCGACCAGCCGCCCGCCGAGCGCGCCGACAACAATCCCTGGCCGCAATGGCCGCGCATCTATCGCCTCGACTACTCGCACGAGGAGAACAAGGCCAAGAACGGCAACGACCCGCGCGCGTACCACATCCTCGCCAAGGAGTTTGTCGACGACGGCAACGGCCACATCAAGGGCGTGAAGACTGTTGAGGTCGACTGGTCCAAGCCCGTCGAGGGCGGCGCGCCGTTCAGCGAAGTGGAAGGCTCCGAAAAGGAATGGCCGGCCGATCTCATCCTCCTCGCCACTGGCTTCGTCGGTCCCGAGCTGGAGGTGGGCGAAATGCTCGGCCTTGAGACCCAGAATCCCCGCGGCAACTGGCAAACCTTTATCGGTGAGCATGGCGAATTCACCACCAACGTGGAAGGCGTGTTCGTCGCCGGCGACTGTAGGCGCGGCCAATCACTCGTCGTCTGGGCCATCAACGAAGGCCGCGGCGCCGCCCGCGCCATCGACCAGTACCTGATGGGCAGCAGCCTACTCCCGGCCCCGGGCGTCACCATGGGCGGCGCACTCGCCGGCGCCTGAGCCAGCGATTAACGAAACTTTCAAACCGCTTGGCCAGAAGGCCAGGCGGTTTTTTTATGAAGTTTTATGATGAGCTTGGCCAAGCGCTTGGCCAAGTGGGGTTATTTGGTTGGCAGAAGATTCAGCAGCGGCTCGGGCCACAGGCCAAGCACCACGAGAATGGCTGCCAGCGCAAAGATGCTTAGCCCGGCGGTAGTACCTACTGCCACCGGCTTGGCTTCGTTGTCTTCATCGGTCACGACGAGGAAGGCTTTCAACACGCGAAGGTAGTAGTAAAGGGAGACCACGCTCATCACGAGGGCGAAGGCGACCAGCCAATAGTAGCCATCCGTCCATGTGGCGGCTTCCGGCTGTGCCCCAATGGCCGCAAAGAACAGATAAAATTTCCCGAGGAAACCGGCGAGCGGTGGGATTCCTGCCATCGAGAGGAGGAAGATCATGAAGGCGATGGACAGCCCCGGCATCGTTTTCCAGTAGCCATTGAAATCGCTGATCTCAGCGTCGCGGCCGAGTCGGTCTGCCAAAACGGAGATCACCGCGAATGCTCCGAGGCTGCCAACCGAATAAACGAGGATATAAAACAGGACGGACTTGTTGCCATCGTCGCTGAACGCCAACACGCCGACCACGAGATAGCCGGCATTGGCGATGGCGCTGTAGGCGAGAAGTCGTTTGAGATTGATTTGGCGCAGTGCGCCGAGGTTGCCGACCAGCATGCTCGCAACGGCCAGTGCAGCCAGTGCCGGCACGAGTGCGTCCTTTAACTCGGGAGATTTCGCAACCGGTTGCAGCAGCACCAGCAGCAGGGCGGCGGCGGCGATTTTTGAGCCGCTTCCGATCCAGCCTGCGACCGGCGTGGGTGCAGCCTGATAAACGTCCGGTGCCCAAAGGTGAAACGGAACCAGCGCCAGCTTAAAGCCCAGCCCGACCAGAATCAGCAGGTAGGCGACGATCTGCAGACTGCTGGACTCGAGTTCGCCTAGCTTGGCCAAGCTCAATTCACCGGTGGCTCCGTAAAGATAGCTCAGCCCGAAAAGCAGGAAACCGGAGGCGACCGCTCCGAAGGTCAGGTACTTCAGCGCCGCCTCCGCCGAGGTGGCGCGGGATTGGTTGAGCGCAGTCATCGCGTACAGGCTCAGGCTGACCAGTTCCAGCGCCACGAAGGCCCCCAGCAGGTTTTGGCTGGTCACGACGAAGCCCATCCCCAGCGTCGCGAGCAGGATTAGCGCGAAGTACTCGCTGGCATGTGCCGTGACGAGATCGCGCTTGGCCAAGGGCAACACCGTCAGGCCAAGCGCAAAGAGCGCGGCCTTGAGAGTGAGAGTGCCGGTGGTGAAATTGAGTTGTCCGTGTGTTGCCTCTGCGTCCATGACCGACATTTTTCCGGCTGCCTGCAGCACGGTCATTACCAGCCCGATCACCAGACCAAGCGCGGAGATGCGGAAGGCGGTCTCGTAGCGCTTGGCCAAGGCCGCACTGCGAAGTTTTGAGTAGTCCACCCCCAACGCCGCGAACAGGGCCACAACCACGACCAGGTCGGGCAGCAGCGTCAGGAGCAGTTGTTG
>JAPPPH010000052.1 GCA_028817635.1 Verrucomicrobiales bacterium
AACTCGAATTGATTTAGCACAAAATTCGGATTTTCCGGGATATCAAAATTTCTCCCCGGCCCCTTCTTTTTCATCGAATCATCCAGCAGGGTTTCAAGTCTAACCGCAGTGATCGTCTGCTCCGCCCCGACTTTCACGCGAACTGTATACGTGGACTTGTCCGGGTTCTTTCCATGCACCAAGACACTTTTGTCTTCCTGGATGGCATGACTCGCCCCGCCGGTAGCCTCAAAATAATCGACGTCAAACGCTTCCCACTTCGGGGATTGATTCAACGTCTCGATAACAGCCGATTCCCACTCCTTTTGCTCAACCTCGAGTGAACGCTGAATGCTTTTCTTCTCAGCATCGCGAACATCAATCTCATCCGTCAACGCCGCCTTCTTCGCAGCTTTCGACCCGGTCAATGGCAGATCCATTTTCGGCCCGTAAAAATCCCACGTGACGCCGCTTGTGTTTTTCACCTCAAGCGGCGTGTTGTTGAAGAAGGCGAACAACTGATAATACTCCTTCATCGAGATCGGGTCATACTTATGATCGTGACACTGGGCGCACTCAAGTGTTGTACCGAGAAAGACCGTCCCAGTCGTGTTGACCCGATCAATCACCTGATTGACCCGATTCGATTCCGGATGAACTCCCGCCTCCACGTTGCAGGTGGGCGCCCGATGAAAACCGGTGGCGATCTTTTGCGAAAGCGATGCGCCCGGCAACAAATCGCCGGCCAATTGCTCAATCGCAAATTGGTCGAACGGCATGCCGGAGTTGAATGCCTCGATCACCCAGTCGCGATACGCCCAACTGTCCCGCAGTTGATCCGCCTGAAACCCGTTGGAGTCGGCGTACCTCGCAAGGTCCAGCCAGCGTCGCGCCCATTTTTCACCGTACTGCGGACTTGCCAGCAACCGATCCACCAGCCGCTCGAACTCGCGCGACGTCGGGTTAGCGAGGAACGCCTGGCCCTCCCCCGGTTGAGGGGGTCTCCCAAGAAAGGCAAGGTAGACCCTGCGCAGTTGCCGCTCCGGCTTGGCCAAGCGCGAAAACTCGAGACCGGCCTTGGCCAAGCGAAACTGGATGAAGGAATCGATTGGGTTGCCCTGATTCTCCAGCTTGGCCAAGCGGGGCAATTTAGGACGCTGTGGCCGCTCGTACGCCCAATGTCCAACCGACGAGTCCGAAGCCAGAGGGGCAAACAATGGCAGGAAGCCAAACAGTAGCCCCAATCTAATACAGGTATGGAAAATCTTCAGCCCCACGTAATTGCGAAAAACCTAGCGTTTACTACTGTTTTTGCAACCGGTTTTGGCCTGAAATTGAAAAAATGGGCATCAAAAAAACCCGCCCCGTAAAAAAAGAATCCGGGGGGACAAGGTTGAAGAAACCTTCAATCCCCCCGGGGATAATTCGAGCTAGCAATGTTAGACTTAGTAGACATCCACGACAGCGCTTGCGAGCCCACACCGTGCGGAACGCGAGGGAACATATAGATTTGTTTCAGGGCGTCAACCCTTTTTTGAATTTTTTTTCGGAGAAAAAATGGGCACCCAAAAACTACTCAAGCGACCTCGGCAAATAGCCGACTGAGGTTTGGATGGAATGTGTGCAGGAACATCCCGCGCTCGTCTCCGGCGCGAGCAACATTCCCCCTGCGGGGATCAAGCCCAACCAACACCCGCTTCGAATGCCCTCAAACTGCGTTCGCTTGTTTGTATCGAGATTCCACATACCGTGAAAGTAGTGGCGGAAGAACATGCTGTGTTTGCTCGCGGACATGGTTCCGCAGCCTCGCCGTTCCGGCAGATCGTCGCGAACCTGCTTGCCGGTTTTCAGGTCGAACGCCCATTGGTCCGAATAAAACGTGTCACCGACGATGACCGGGTGTTGCAGGTGCCCACTGTGGTGGCCCTTCCCTTCCTTATGATGATCCTCCCAAAGCAGACTGCCCGGCGGCAGGAAGCTTGGGGTATCACCGCCTTCGTTGGTGACACGTTGTGACGCAGCCAGCGCGTAGGTGTGATAATTTTTATCCTTGTCCGTGCCGGTGGCGATCAACATGTCCTCGGCATAAACAAGGTAGGTCATGAATTGCAGTTTTGAAAAATCATGATCCCTCTCCCACTGACGCTGCCCGGAGTTTAAATCCAGCGCGACGAGTTTTTGGTGCGTGAGTTGTTCGATGGTTTGAATTGTGCCGGCCTTGGCGCGTGCCGACTCCGCCGTACTCTCGATGAAATAGATCGCGTCCTCCCCGATGGTGATCGTGGAGTTGATGATAGCACCTCCGCTGTACTCCCAGCGGATTTCACCGGTTGCCGTGTCCACCCCAAACAACCGGTCACTGGTGACGCGACTAATATCGTTCGGTTTAAAATTCTCGTACCACTCCCCGTCATCTCCAAGGTATAGCGTTCCCTTGTTAACACGACTGCCAATCAGCATGGATTTCTCCACGGCAAGGAACGACCAGTGGTGATTGCCCGTGTCCGCCCCGGGAACAGCAAAGCGTCGGGCTCGCTGCCCTGTTTGTCCATCGTAGTTGATACAGTATCGCCCTTGGGCGACGTAAAGAAATCGCTCGTCAGCCACCATGTTGCTGCTGTCGCGCGGGATGTTCGCGCGGCGCATCTCGGGGCTGGATTGGGTCCACAGTACAGTTCCGTTGTAGGCATCCAGCCCGAACAGCACGCGGTCTCCCTGAATGTATAGCCGCCCGCCCACGGAAAGCGGAGCAGGATTTCGTGGCCCGCGGTCCGGCATCGGCCGAGGTCCCGGTTCCCCCCACCACTTGACCCCCATCTCGCCTTTCACCAATTCATCTTCGCTGCAGGAGGTGTTTTGTGCGTTGCCATATTGATGCGTCCAGTCACCAGCACCGGCCAGCGCGGGCCTTTGACTGGCCATCCAAACCGGCTCTCCTTTCCCGTTATGTATGGTCGAGGCTGGCAGGTCGCCAAACCACGATTTTACTGGCGAGAATTGCTCCCGTCGGCCAAGCACCAACGTTCCCCCGGCCGGTGCGAGGCTGCGAAAGGCAGTCTCTGCGGAGTCCAATGGCAACTGCCCCGAGAGAAGGTGACGCTCGGATACCACAAGGTTAAACAACATCGGCCCGAGGGTTTTATCACTCAGCTTGCCCAGTTTGGCCGTGGCCCTGACTCCGTACACCCCGGCAGCATCAAGATTGCTGCGTACGTTGCGAATGACTTCCGGTAGATCATCGAGCACGATCACCGGAAAATCGGATTGGCGAACCAGTTCCAGTGCCAGACTGCCATCGACCCCACCCAGCACCAG
>JAPPPH010000081.1:0-614 GCA_028817635.1 Verrucomicrobiales bacterium
CTGGCCGATGACCCCGACCAAATCAAAAACGTGGCCAATGACAAAAAGTACGCCGTCACCAAGCGCAAGCTCAACCGGCAGTTGATGGGCCGCCTGAAAAAGGCCCGCGACCCGCGCGTGCTCGGCGATGGCTCGACGTTTGACAAACCACCGTACGTGGCCGAGCCGCCGCCACGCCGCAGGTAGTTGATTTTTTGTAACTTTTCCGAGTGCCTCCGGCTCTCTTAAATGCCAGTCATGAAAAGATACAATCTGATTCTTCTGGTTGGGCTGTTCGCCGCGATCACTTGGCCAAGCGCGGCTGCCAAACGGCCAAATGTGGTGTTTATTTTCACCGACGATCAGCGGCCGGATGCGTTCGGAGCGGTGGGCAATCCGGACGTCAAGACGCCCAACATGGATCGACTGTTCCACACTGGCTTCGTTTTCAATCAAGCCTATATTCAAGGCTCGATGACCCCCGCCACCTGCCTGCCCAGCCGAGCGATGCTCATGAGCGGCAAGCCGCTGTTCCGCGCCCCGATGCGGCTCGACTCCGGCACGATTCTCCCGCAAGCATTGCGAAAGGGCGGCTACCACACTTTCGCCACGGGCAAGTGGCACAACGGCGAGTT
>JAPPPH010000081.1:624-3244 GCA_028817635.1 Verrucomicrobiales bacterium
CGACTAGGACGAGTCGGTGTTCTTTGGCGGAGCGGCCCGGTCGCACATCGGTGTGCCTGTGAACCGGATGATCGCCGGGTTGATGGTGCCTTACGATTCCGGCGAATCCTTCTCGACGGAGTTATTCGCCGATGCGGCGATTGAGTACATCGAGAGCCGCGAGAAATCCGACAAGCCGTTTTTCTGCTACATCCCGGTTACCGCGCCGCACTCGCCTGTGACGCCGCCGGGCAAGTGGGCCACGATGTACGACCCCGAAAAAATCACCCTGCCTCCCAACCACGTCGCGTTGCGGCCGGACTTGGCAGAGGGGGAGCGGGGTGGTAGTCGGCGAGGCGGCAGACGGGGAGGACGTGGCCGTGGAGGTGATGAGAATGCCTCACCGGTGGAGCGTGCCAAGCAGGACTACGCAAAATATTACGGGCTGATTTCGCACCTCGACCATCACGTTGGCCGCATACTCGATTCGCTCAAAAAAACCGGCCAAGTCGATAACACCATCGTGGTTTTGGCCACCGACCACGGCATGTCGAAAAACAGCCACGGCGCGAGCGGCAAAAACAACGCATACGAACACACCTCGCGAGTGCAGATGGTTTTCAGCGGCGGACCTGTACCCAAGGGTTCATCGGATGCGTTGGTTTACCTTTACGACATTTACCCGACGCTGTGCGGCCTCGCCGGGCTGCCTATGCCGGAAGGGGTCGAGGGCAAAAACCTGGCCGGCGTCATTCGCGGCAAGGCGGACAAGGTGCGCGACCACCTGTTCACCGCGTATATGCAGGATCAACGCACGATCCGCGATGATCGGTGGAAACTGTTCCTTCGCGGGGGCGATGATCGGGTGTCGCTGTACGATTTAAAAAATGATCCCCACGAGTTGAATGACTTGGCCAAGCGCCCCGAGCACGCCAAGCGAATCGCCGAACTCAAGGCGGCTCTGGCCAAGGCACGGGCCGAGTACGGCGACACCGACGAGGCCGTGGCCCGCCTGATGCGCAGCCGCGGCGGCCGGCCGAGCGGTGGCCGTCCCACCGGCAGACCAAGCGGACGTCAGGGCGCAGGTGGACGTGGCGTGGGCGGTGAGATTCCGGCTGTCGATGCCCCGGCCTTGGCCAAGCGCTTGGCCAAGGGGTTCATGGCGCATGCCAAGGCCGAGGGCGGCTTGGCCAAGCGCGAGTTCGAATCGGCTTGGATCGGACTCCACTCGACATGGAAAGGGGATGATCCGGCTGCGGGTCGCCGTGAGTTGATTGCCGGTTTTGCAACGCTCCTTGGCATTGAATCGAATCGTCAGGGGGCACCTGCCCCGGAATCCTTCACGGCGGCGCGGGCGTTCAGCTACTCCACAGACAGCGACGGCGACCGGGAGATCACCCCGGAGGAAGTGGCGGCCGCTGTTAAAAAATGGTCGACCGAAGGCGATAAAAACAACGACGGAAAACTCGACTCTACTGAGACTGCCACTGTCATCGAGGGCTTTTTCAAAAATCTTCCCGCAACTCGCGGGGGGCGTGGCACCCGCCGCCCAACCGACCGGAGATGATCCGGCGATTTCCCTAAACAGATTCCTTTCATCACGGCGCGTGCTCCGGTAAAACAGGGCGCGTAGCAAAGATGGCAAAAATTGTCTATGGTATTTCCGGCAGTGGGTCCGGGCATTCTTCACGGGCGCGGGAGATGATGACGCACCTTCGTGCGCAGGGGCACGAGATTCTTGGCGTGAGCTATGATCGCGGTTATCGAAATCTCAAGGATGATTTCGACATGTTCGACGTGCCGGGATTGCACATCGTCGCGATCCAAAACCGGGTGAGCAAACTGCAGACGGCGATCAGGAATCTCAAGTCGCTGACCGGAGGCATCTCCAAGTTTCGGGAATTTAAGGAGACGGTGTTCAATGACTTTCAGCCGGACATTGTGCTGTGCGATTTTGAACCGTTGACCGCTTATATGGCCACGCACCGCGACTTGCCGCTGGTGAGTATCGATAACCAGCATCGCATGCGGTACATGGAGTACCCGTGCCCTGCGCCGCTGCGCAAGGATGCGCTGGTTGCCGAGACGGTGATCCGCGCCTTTGTGCCCAAGCCGGATGTCTCTCTCGTGACCACGTTCTTTTTTGGTGATGTCAAAAATGAACGCACGTTCTTGTTTCCGCCGATCCTTCGGCAGGCGGTGTTCGACGCGAAGCCAAGCGATGAGGGGCACATCCTCGTTTACTTCACGCAGGAGTTCGAGACGTTCATGGGCATGCTCCGTGAATTTCCGCGCGAACGGTTTCTCGTCTACGGCGCGGGCAGGGATGGGGAGGAGGGGAACATGACGTTTCGACCATTCAGCCTTGATGGCTTTTTGGCGGACCTGGCCTCGTCCAAGGCTGTCATTTCCACCGCCGGGTTTACGCTGATGACCGAGGCGCTCCACATGCGCAAACCAATGCTGGCCCTCCCAATGGGCGGCCAGTTTGAACAGGAACTCAACGCGCACCTGCTCGACGATCTCAACTATGGCAAAAACGGCCGGACGGCAGACAGCGAATCGATAGGCGATTTTCTCTATCGACTACCCGAGTACCGATCGGCGCTTGAGGAGTATCCGGCGCAGGACAACAGTGTGA
>JAPPPH010000511.1 GCA_028817635.1 Verrucomicrobiales bacterium
CAAAAAAGGCCGTGGTTTTCGACGGCAGCATCGACCCTGATGCTGATCCTTTGGCCGGTGCCGTTGATCGTCATCCTCCTCATTTGGAGCTGACGTTTTCCTTTATCACCAGACTTTATTCGTTGACGCCGGCTTGGCTGGTGTTGGAGAGTCGCCCCGTGAACAAGCTCACTTTTTCGATCATCCTTTCGGCTGTCTTTAGCACGTCACTCGTTGCTGCGGACAAAAAATACAAGGCCATCTTCGACGGCAAGACTCTCGAAGGCTGGACTCAGCGCAACGGCACGGCGACCTACCGTGTCGAAAAGAAGGCGGTTGTCGGCAAGACCAACGAAGGCAGCCCGAACTCATTCCTTTGCACGGACAAGGAATACGCCAATTTCGACCTCGTGTTTGAGGTCAAGGTGGACGACCGGCTCAATTCCGGCGTGCAGATTCGCTCACAGACCAAGGGCGGCCCGAAGGGGCGCGTCAATGGCCCACAGGTGGAGATTGAGGCTAGTGGCAAAAACGGAGCTGAGGCCGGCTACCTTTATGGCGAAGCGGCCGGCGGGTGGATGACCCCGGCCGATAAGCGCAAGCCTCATAAGCATTTCAAGGATGGCAAATGGAACCGCTACCGAGTGTTGGCCAAGGGGGCGAACATCAAGGTTTGGATTAACGGCGAGTTGATTTCCGACCTGACCGACGAGGCCAAGCTGAAGAGTCACCCGAAGGGATTCATCGGGTTGCAGGTTCACAGCATCGGCCGGGGGCAGGGGCCATACGAGGTGAGTTGGCGCCGGATCAAAATCAAGGAGTTGGACTGACCCGACTGTATCCGTAATTTGTAAACACACGGGCTGAGTGCCCGTGTGTTTTTTTTGTGGGTTGAATTCATTTGCCCGGGATGAGGTGCTTGGCCAAGCTGTGGGCGATGCGAATCATATCCCTCCTGTCTCTTGGGGCCACGCTGACGCTTGGCCAAGCGCCAGTTGAAGCCGAGGCCAAGCCGAATTTCATCGTCGTATTTTGTGACGACCTTGGTTACTCGGATATCGGCCCGTTTGGCTCGAAGAAAAACAAAACGCCACACTTGGACCGCATGGCCAGAGAGGGGATGCGGTTAACGGACTTTTATTCGACTTGTCCGGTTTGTACGCCGTCACGCGCCAGCCTGATGACCGGCTGCTATCCGCGGAGGGTGAACATGCACGTCGATGAGAAAAACCTGTGCGTGCTCTTCCCCGCCGCCCGCAAGGGCCTGAACCCCAGCGAAGAGACGGTGGCCGAGGTGTTAAAAAAGCAGGGGTACGCCACGATGTGCATCGGCAAATGGCATCTTGGGGATCATCCGGATTTCATGCCCACCAGTCAGGGTTTTGATCATTACTACGGTATCCCCTACAGCAACGACATGAACCGAAAGACGGTTCCGTTGCCGTTGGTTCGTGACTTGACCGCGATTGAGGACAGCGTGCAGCGGGACACCACGATCACCGCCCGCTACACGGAAGAGGCGGTGAAGTTTATCAAGTCGAATCGCAAGCGGCCTTTCTTTCTCTATCTGCCCCACACAGCGGTGCATCTGCCGCTGGTGCCGGGCGAGCGATTCAAGGGCACAAGCAAGGACGGTCCCTACGGCGATTGGGTGCAGGAGATCGACTGGTCAATGGGCAAGTTGTTCGATGCGTTGAAGGAATCCGGTGTTGATGAAAACACGCTGGTGCTGTTCACCAGTGACAACGGTTCTGCCCGGGAAAAACAGGGCAGCAACCTTCCCTTGCGCGGACGCAAGGGGCGGACGGACGAGGGCGGAATGCGTGTGCCCTGTGTCGTGCGTTGGCCCGGTAAAATCCCGGCCGGTTCAAGCAGTGATGCGCTCACCAGTACGCTGGATTTGTTGCCAACCCTGGCGCATTTATCCGGTGGGGCGACAGGGGACCATGTGATCGATGGCAAAAATATCTGGCCAATTCTGAGTGGCCAATCAAAGGCCGATCCCCGGGAGGCTTTCTTTTACTACCAGATGGATCAGTTGCAGGCGGTTCGTTCCGGTGACTGGAAGTTGTTTGTGCCGCTGAAAAGCAAGAAGCGAAACTGGGGCAAGCCGGAAGGAGAGCAGCCGTTGAAGTTGTTTAACTTGGCCAAGGACATCCACGAGGATCACAATGTCGCATCTCAAAATCCGGATGTGGTTCAAAAATTACTCGCCCATGCGGAGGCGGCGCGGGCTGATTTGGGCGACGTCGATCGCGAAGGCAAAGGTCAGCGTAAAGCAGGTTGGGTGGATGCTCCGTCGCCGAGATTGTTAAAAAAGTAAAAGATTGAGGGCTCGGTGCACCAAAATCGCACGCCGGGATACGATTGCTTTATATACAATCATTACAGCCCAAACACTCGGCCGGCGAAGGATGTCCGCAGTCGGCCTTTTGAGCTATACGCGGACCAACTCAGGTCAGTCCGCGGGTGGTTTTCGTGGGGGCTTCCAGTAAACCGAAATCCTTGGAAGTGGCGTTTGCGAAGGATGGGTTATTGGCTACCTGAGAAAACACTTCCGAGTTGAGATACTCCTGCATGGCCTCTTTGGATTCCCAAAAATAGACACCTCCATAGGTGTTGGTTTCCTCGTTTGCGAGCCAGTGTTTTGAGATTAACCCCGGCAGATCGGCGAACGTTTGGGCGATTTCATTGCAGGCACCTGCGTAGTCCTCATGCGAGAGGTTGTTGAGATTGAAGTTTATAATCTGTATGTGCATACGAGGTCATACTGGGGCGTAGGTGACGTGAGTCAAGGTTGTAACTTTGGGAATGGGCGTGACGCAGAGTACGCAGAGGATCGCAGAGAGGATATGGTTTAAAAGAACGCGGCCAGCTTGGCCAAGGCCTTGGCCCTGTGGCTGAGGGTGTTTTTGGTGGCGGCACCAAGTTCGGCGAAACTTTGGGTGAAACCGTCGGGGATGAATAAGGGATCGTAGCCGAACCCTCCATCGCCGGATTCAGCTTGGCTGATCTGCCCGCGGCAAATTCCCTCGAATAACTCGGTTTTGTCCGCTTGGCCAAGCGCGGTAAGGGCGAGGACGCAACGAAATTGCGCACCCCGATCGGAGGCAGGGACGATGGCCAATTCGCGCAGCAACTTCGCATTGTTGTCGGCGTCAGCGGCGTTGCCTTCATTTTCGCCGGAGGCGTATCGGGCGGAACGAATTCCGGGCGCGCCGTCGAGGGCATCAACTTCCAGACCGGAGTCGTC
>JAPPPH010000296.1 GCA_028817635.1 Verrucomicrobiales bacterium
AAAATTCAACGAATACGGGGAGACGGCGCGTAAGATGGGATTCATGCACGTGGCAAGCGGACCGATGGTTCGCAGTTCGTATCATGCGGATGAATTCCATTTGCCAGCCAAGGCATAACTTTTTCATATGAGGCACAGGAAAGGCTTTTCAAGCCCGAGTGCCGCTTTCACAATCGCCTCAGTTGTGTTGCCAAGGTTAATCCGAAAGATCTTTTGCGGGTTGGGGTTCCTCATCGCAGGAATGTCGGCAGCACTTGGCCAAGCGCCTGCTGGAACGACGATCGAAGATTTCCGTGTGTCGGAAAAGTCGGTGGACGGTAATCGAACCACATTGCTGACTGGGGGGCAGGCTGTGTTTCGTGAAGATGGTCTTCTCTCTCTTAGCGATCCCCGCTTGGTTTCAGTGACGGCAGAGGGGAGGACGAACCTCGTCTTTCATGCCAGCGAATGCCTTTATAATCAGGATACCAAGGAAATTTCCTCGGTCGGCCAATTGAACCTTTCCACTTCGGATGGCCAAATGCAGTTAAGTGGCATCGGTTTTTCGGGAAACCTCACCGGGCCGACACTGACTGTGACTGATAAGGTTCAAGCTCGATTGAACAAAAAACTGAGAGGCGTTCCGCTTGGCCAAGCGACGCAGCAGGGGGGCGTCGGCGACCAAAGAGCGGACATTATTCAAATCGCTTCAAAACAATTTGATCTCCAACCCGGTCAGGCTGAGTTCAGCGAATCCGTTACGGTAGGCGATGCGAATGGAACTCTAAAATGCAGTATAATAAGTGTAGAACTTCGCGAGGATGATTGGGATTTGCAGTCGATTAAAGCTCAGGGCGGAGTCGCGGTCGAGAGCGCCCAATTTAAAACAACCAGCGAGCAGGCAGTTTACGATCTGGGAGGTGGGACAGTGTTGTTCCAAGGCAATCCACGCTGGGAAATGGATGAGCGCTCCGGCAGGGCTGACCAACTATTGATTCACCAAGAGTCGAGGGTCGTCAGTGCACAGGGTCATGTATCAATGACACTGCCGGGAGGGGCTGGCACGGAAGGTGACCTGTTCCAGTTTGCTCCTTCGCGCACGGGGGGGAATAAGTCGTCTTCTGCGGTGTTGGAGGTTCAGGCGCGTTCATTTGTGTTTCAACCGGCAAGTGAAACGAAAATGGGATACGCGCGGTACATTGGGTCTGTTCAACTATCCCGGGGCGACAATCGTTTGGAATGCCATTATTTAAATATCAAACTCGGAGTCGAAAAAGAGGACGGAGTGAGTATGGCCACCGCGATTGGCGCCGAATTGATGCAGGGTGAGAATCGACTGTCCTCCCAACTTGCCGTCTACGACTTTAAGTCTGGAGAGATCCGCCTCAACATGGAGCCAACATGGAAGTTGGGCGAACAGAGTGGCAGGGCTGACCGAGTTGACATAACTCCCGACCGCGGCCGGTTTCGAGCTGTCGGCAATGTGAAAATGAATCTTCCGAAACAAAGCGGAGGGATCGGTTTTCTTTTTCCGGAGAGAGAAAAGGAAAACGGCGATGAAACTGGGGCTCCTCTTTTGGTCGATTGCGAGTCGTTTGAATACCATCAAGCGACCATTGGGGGGGAAGCGGATCGCGCAATTTTCCAAGGCAATGTGCGACTGGCCAACGAGACCGGCTTCAACGTGAGGGCGAATTCGATCGCCTTGGGTATTCACTCCGTCAAAAACGAGTTGGAATCACTTGTCGCGACCGGTGCGTTGAACGGAAAGACTGCCGGTCAAAACTCAATGCGGTTTATCGGGAACCGCTTGGTTTATGATCGCGATACCGATACGGTTCGGCTCACCGGAGAGCCAAGTGTGGAAATTCACACCACGCAGGATGGTGCCGATGTGGTCGCGCTTGGCCAAGCGGCGCAATACAGCGTGGGCAACGGACAGTTGAGGCTCACTGGCAATCCGGTACTGCGAACTCCTGAAGGAGAGCTGCGTGGTAACGAGGTAGTTTACGATCAGCAAGCCAGGCGACTGAGGGCCAGTGGCCGATGGAAGATGATATTGAACGCGAAAATGATCAGGCAAATGCAGCAATCGCCGGAAACCCCAGAGAAATCCCAACCATGAGTTTGCTCGAGGTAAGAGGGCTGGCCAAGCAATTCAAAAAACGGCAGGTAGTTAATAGCGTTTCGATTTCGGTATCGCCTGGGGAAATTGTTGGATTGCTCGGGCCGAACGGGGCAGGGAAAACCACAACGTTTAATATGATCGTCGGGTTGGTGAAGCCGGACGAGGGTGACGTTGTCTTTGAGGGTAACACCATCGTTGACAAGCCGATGCACGCTCGCGCCCGATTGGGGATCGGTTACCTGACTCAAGAGCCGTCTGTTTTCCGGAAGTTAACGGTGGAACAAAACATTCTCGCCATTCTCGAGACCTGCACGAGAGACAAGGTTGAACAGAAGGCACGGTTGAAATCGTTGCTGGAAGAGTTGGATCTGACTTCGCTTGCCAAAAGTAAAGCGTACACGTTGAGCGGAGGAGAAAAGCGGCGGCTTGAGATTACGCGCGCATTGGTCACCAGCCCCAGGATGTTGCTTTTGGATGAACCATTTAGTGGGATCGATCCCATAGCGGTCTACGAAGTGCAAAAGATTTTGAAGAGTCTGACCGAGCGTCGAATGGGAATCCTGATAACCGACCATAATGTGCGTGAGACTTTAAAATTGGTCGATCGGGCCTATATTATTCACAAGGGGGATGTGCGTTGTGAGGGGGAAGCGGAGCACCTTGTCAACGACCCCACGGCGAGGGATATTTATTTGGGACCAGAATTCAACCTGTAATCATGGCATCGAAAAAGAAAACCAAGCGGCAAAAGATCACGACGCAGCGTTTTTTTGAGGAACAGGCCGACCCGTTACAAATGAAATTGGTTGCTGGCAAAAGTGGTTTGTCCCGGTCAATCATCGAGCCAACTGTGAATCGGCCAAGCTTGGCGCTCGCAGGTTTTACAAAGTACATCGCTTACAAGCGTATTCAGGTTATCGGCAACGCCGAGGCATATTATTTAAAATCACTGTCAGTGGGTGAACGAACCAAGCGGTATAAGAAGCTTTGCTCCTACAAAATTCCCTGCATCGTCTATACACGGAATCTGCCTATTGACAGGCAACTCAAGTCAATTGCGAATGAAGCGGGTGTCCCTATTTTTCAAACCCCAATGGTGACCATGCGTTTTGTTAATTTGGCGAG
>JAPPPH010000168.1 GCA_028817635.1 Verrucomicrobiales bacterium
CTCGGCCGTGGCATCCTCCTCGGTTGTGAGGTAGCCGTTCATCGCACCGCGAACGCGTAGTTTTTTAGTCAACGCACGGGTGTCGATGCCCTGAATGCCGGGGATGCCGTTGCGGCCCATGTACTCCGCAAGCGAGTAATCCGCCCGGTAATTACTGACTACCGGCGAAAGCTCACGCACCACGAATCCGCTGGCATGGGTTTGATACGACTCGACGTCCTGCTCGTTGACACCATAGTTGCCGATCAGCGGATACGTCATCGTGACGATCTGCCCCTTGTAGGATGGATCGGTCAAAATCTCCTGATACCCCGTCATCGAGGTATTGAAACAAACTTCCCCGGCGACTGACGCAGTTGCGCCAAACGCCTGCCCTTCGAAGATCGTCCCATCCTCCAGCGCGAGGATGGCCTTAGGCCCTGAGCCAGACATCGCGGCAGACAGTAGAGATACATCGGCCCGTTCGCAAGCGTGTTGCGCGATTGTGAACAACTTGGCCAAGCGCTACCGGAGGTCGGAAGATTCCCCGCACTTGGCCAAGCGCCGGAATAGCGGAAAACAACCGTTTTTTGAGGACATAACCGTTGACACCCTAGGCCGCACCGGTATGATTTCCCGCCCTTTTTTGGGGGAACGAATGGCGAAACTCACCGTTAACGATTTGGATTTGAAGGGCAAACGCGTGTTGACCCGCGTGGACTATAACGTGCCGATGGCCGAACAGGATGGCGCGATGGTTATCAATGATGACACCCGCATCCGTGCCACCCTGCCCACGCTCAAGGCCATGGTCGATCAGGGCGCCAAAGTGATCCTCACTGCCCACCTCGGCCGGCCCAAGGGCGATCGTGTCCCCTCCATGAGCCTACGTCCCGTGGCCGACAAACTTGCCGAATTGATCGGCCAACCGGTCGCCTTCTGCGACCAGTGCGTCGGCGACTCCGTGGCCGAGGCGGTCAGTCAATTGGCTGATGGTGGCCTGCTCCTGCTGGAAAACGTCCGTTACCATGCCGAGGAGGAAGCCAATGACGAGGCATTCGCCGAGCAACTTGCCGCCAACGCAGACGCCTACGTGAACGATGCTTTCGGAGCCGCCCACCGGGCGCACGCCTCCACCGCCGGTGTGGCCAACATTATCGCCGCACGCGGCGGTCAATGCGCCGCCGGCCTATTGATGGAGCGTGAACTGCAATTTCTCGGTGACGAATTGGACACTCCCGATGGCCCGTTTGTGGTGATCCTCGGCGGAGCGAAGGTGTCCGACAAAATCAAGGTGATCGATCGCCTGCTGGAAAAGGCCGACACCATCCTCATTGGCGGCGCCATGGCTTACACTTTCAAGCTGGCCAAGGGCCTCACAGTCGGCAAATCGCTGGTGGAACGCGACAAAGTCGACGTCGCCCGGGCTGCCCTCGACAAGGCCGCCGAGCGCAATGTGCATTTTCTCATTCCCACCGACAACGTGGTCGCCGAGCCGACTGAGATCGACGGCAAGTTCGCCTTTAGCGACCACCGCGTGAACGACGATGAAAACATCCCGGACGACGTTGAAGGCGTGGACATCGGGCCCAAATCTGCCGACACCTTTAGCGAAGTGATTCGCGGTGCGAAGACGATTTTATGGAATGGCCCGATGGGCATTTTTGAGGACGACCGCTTTTCCGCCGGCACATTCGCCGTGGCCCGCGCCGTGTGCGACGCCACCGCGTCCGGGGCCAAAAGCATCATCGGTGGCGGCGACAGTGTGAAGGCGCTGAACAAGGCCGGCCTCGGCGACCAGGTCACCTTCATGAGCACCGGCGGTGGCGCGAGCCTTGAGTTCCTCGAAGGCAAGGAACTCCCCGGCGTCGCCGCCCTGACCGACAAATAATTTTTTCGAATGGATAAAGAACGCAAACTGATCATTGCAGGAAACTGGAAGATGAACAAAACCGTTGCCGAGTCGCTCGACTTGGCCAGCGGCTTGGTTCGTGAACTCAAAGACGTCAAAGAAGTTGACATCGCCATCTGCCCGCCGTTCACCGCGCTGAGCGAGGTGTCCAAGGCGGTCATCGATTCCAACATCCGCCTCGGCGCCCAAAACATGAGCCAGAACGGGTATGGTGCCCACACCGGTGAAATTGCCGCCGGTATGCTCAAGGAATTTTCCACCAAGTACGTCATCCTCGGCCACTCGGAACGACGCGAGTACCAACGCGAATCCGACGAACTCATCGCCGCAAAGGCCAAGGCCGCCCATGAGGCCGGGCTCAAACCGATCGTTTGTGTCGGCGAACAACTCGAGGAACGCGAGGCAGGCAAGACCGAGGACATCGTCGGCACGCAGGTCCGCGGCAGCTTGGCGGGCTTGACCACGGAGGAAATGCTCGGCACGGTCATCGCCTACGAGCCCGTCTGGGCCATCGGCACCGGCAAAACTGCCACAGCCGGGCAGGCGCAGGAGGTGCACGCGTTCATTCGCAACCTGTTGGCCGAGCTGTTTGATGCTGACACAGCCAAGGCAGTGCGCATCCAGTACGGCGGCAGCGTCAAGCCGGACAACGCCCGGGAGTTGATGAGCCAACCCGACGTGGACGGTGCCCTTGTAGGTGGAGCTTCGCTTGATGTGCGGAACTTTTCTGAACTGATTAAAAACTCAATTTAACAACGAACGAACATGACTATCCTAATCACACTGTTAACCACGGTTCTCGTCCTGAACTGCTTCTTTTTGGTGCTGTTGATTCTGATCCAGCTTCCGAAGAAAGAATCCGGTTCCGGATTGGCATTCGGTGGCGGTGCACTCGACATGGCGCTTGGCGCGGGCGCGGGCAACGTCCTCACCCGCCTCACCAAGTACTCCGCGTCACTGTTTTTGGTTCTCTGCCTCGTGCTGGCTGTCATCGGCAGTAATAGCGGCGGGAATACTCTGGCTGATAGTTTGAATAAGCCGGTAGACTCGGTGCCCGCCGTAGATCCAAACGTACCGGCCGCCTCGCCGGGTACGACACCTGCACCAGCAGCCCCGACTGAAGCCCCGGCCACTGCTCCGGCAACCGAGGGCACTGAAGAGCCTCCGGCAACCACCGAAAAACCGGCGACAACAGAGACCACTCCGGCACCGGACGCCGCTACCACTGAAACCCCGGCACCACCGGGCGGAGGCGAGGAGAAGAAATAACCGGAGGTCGCCCATGACTTTCAAAAGCGTTCCTGTGCGATTGGCGGGAACGCTTTTTTTGTGCCTGTTG
>JAPPPH010000477.1 GCA_028817635.1 Verrucomicrobiales bacterium
TCCGCAAGGCACGCATCCTCAGCGGAAATTAATTTTAAAACGAAACCAATAAAGAAATGAAACAGATCAAACAAATAGTAGGGAAGGCAGGTCTTCTGCTCACGTTCGGCGTCGGGCTTGCCGGGTTAACCAGCGCGCTTGGCCAAGCGGAGTCCAGTGAACCGTTGAAGGTTGATAATCTGAAAGTGAACGGAGAACTGACCGGCGAGAAGCCCGGTTTTGTCATCAGCGGCGATTTCAAAAAACCGGAGGAAAAGGAGGAAAAAGAGAAGCTCATTTTCTCGGTACGCACCGCGATTCATGTGAACCACGCGCGCGGTCAAACTGAGCAGCAATTGAGCGGAACGGTCAAAATCCTGCAGGGCCAAACAGATGAACTGCGGTTCGCGGTCAACGGCAAGGGAACCCTCGTCAAGGCCTCAAGCGAACATGCCCTTGAGTGGGGGTTGCGTAACGACAAACAGGGCCAGCGGTATTTGGTTTTTCGTTTTGACCCCAAAAATCCGGCCAAGGGAGAAGTAAAGTTTACTGCACATTTTCGCAACACGCATGCACAAGGCGGAGCGCGGTTGGATGTGGTTAGCCTGACGCCGCAAGGAGAGGCGGTATTGAACTCCGGCACGGTTACGGTCAGCACGACCAAGGGATACGATCTCGTGATCACCAAGGCCAATGGAGTTTCCCGGTTAAAGTCCGCGCTTGGCCAAGCGGAGACTCAAGCACCGAACTTGTCGCAGCCGAGTTCGTACAGTTTTCAGTTCACCGAAGCCAGGCCGGAAATCTCGTTCACGGCAAAGGAGACGGATATTGATGCGAACCGAATCTTTTTCGAAAAGTTCGATCTGAAGGGCGAATTAAGTAACGGAGTGGCCTCGTTTCAACTGAAGGGGAACGTGGAAGTTCGAAACCCGAAAGGCGGGGCGTTGCCGATTGTCTTTGGCGGGGCTGCGCTGGCGGCGATACCGAGCACAAAAGACTACAAAGTCGGGTTTTCCGGTGAAACATATACGTTGCAGTTTTCAAAAAACGGATCGTACCCGGTCGATCTGACATTTCATGCGCGGATCGTCGAGAAGGACGGTTGGAGCAATATCGATTTCGGTGTGGTTCCGGCAGCGTTGCGGCCTGTGACGTTGAGCGGTTGGCCAAGGGCGATCTCGTTTGATGCGCATTCCGCGTCCAAGCCGAAGATTGTGAACGGAGTGTACAATCTGTTCCTCACACCGCGTGACCGCTTGGCGGTGCGTTGGAAAGAGTCGAAACCGGTGGTGGTGCCGAAATTGTTTTTCTCCGCTGAATCGGCAGTACACATCGCAGTGGGAGCTGGCTTGGCGAGGCAAATTAATCACTTTGACTATCGTGTGATGCAGGGCCGCATGAGCACGTTGGAATTGGACATCGAAGGCGAAGGCGAAGTGGTCAGTGTTGACGGGCAAAATATCCTGAACTGGAATGTTAAAAAGCAGGGTGAGAATGGCAGGCGTTTGGTGGTGAAGTTGAATAGTCAGCGAAGCGGCAACTACAATCTCGTGGTGCATACGCAGACTTCGCTTGGTGCGTTTCCTGTTCGGTTTAAGCCCTTGCGATTGTCACCGGTAAATCCGGTTCGATATGGCGGACATCTGCGCTTGGTTAACAACGGGGCAGTGCAACTTGAGCCGGTGTCGTTGAGCGGGCTGTCGCAGCTCTCTGCCAATCGGTTTCCGGCGGTTAATACCATAGCGGCTCTTCCGAATAACCCTAAATTGAAGCCGCTGGTTTACCGGTTTTCGAGCAGCGACTACGAGATGGAGGTGTTGGCGGACAATATTTTACCGGACCTCACTGTTTCCCAACTGCTGGTGTATTCGCTTGGTTTTAACGAAATTTCACTCGACGCCGAGGTGGATCTCGACATCCGGGATGCGCCGTTACGTGAGTTTACCATCCAGATTCCAGACGGCTTTACCGTGGCCCAACTGACGGCAGCATCGTTGGCGGATTATTTTCTTGGCCCGGAGAGTGACGGCCGTCGCCCGTTGCGTCTGGTCTTTTCGACCCCGCTTGAGGGACGCCATCTTATTCAACTGCGCCTCGAAAAAAACAAGCCGGTGGAGGGCGACAATTGGCTTGTGCCCCGCTTGGTTTATGAGCAAGTGAAATCGGTTCGGGGCTTCGTTGGCGTGTCTGCTTCCCCGGGGTTGCGGCTCGTCCCGGCTTCCGTAATCGGTGCCAATGACTTGGCTGCGGTCTTCTTCCCGAAAAGAATTCAGGGCCTACAGGCTGCCTACAGAATCAAGGAAGCCAATTGGGAGGCGAACCTCGGGGTTGAACGCATGGAGTTGGCGTTGCAGGTGGATGCGTTGCAATTGTATTCGATAGGCCAGGGGATTGTTTATGGCAGTTCGGTTTTGAACTATCTCATTAGCGGAAAGCCGGTGAGCGAGCTGAAGGTGTTGATCCCGGCGGACTATTCAAACGTCGAGTTTGTCGGCCGCGATGTTCGCAACTGGAAAATGGATGAAGCCACCGAGGGTTCGGACACGCAGTCCTACACGGTTTATTTTCAATCAACGGTGTTTGGAGACTACACGCTGTTGGCAACGTTCGAGCGACAATTTGAGCCGCAAGGAGAAACGTTGTCTTTCAATGGCGTGCGACCGGTCGATGTCCAGTCCGAGGCCGGTTACTCGATCTTGATCAGTAAGGAACGGTTTGAGGAATCCACTGCCGAGGAGGTGGGGGCGTTGATCGCTCTGGAGCCGTCTGAGGTGCCGGAGGAGTATCGTTTGTTGTTCGATGCGCCGATCCTGGCCGCTTACCAGTATTCCGGTGGCGAGTTTTCCCTAAGTAAAAGTCTTAAACCATTGAACCGGCAGGATTCACTCGAACAGGTGGCAGACCGCGCGGAGTTTTCCACGCAAGTTTCCAATGACGGCCAAGCGGTGACAACGGCCACGTACTATTTGAAGAATCGTGGTTTCGCGCATTTCGAGGTGGCCCTCGAGGAAGGGGTCGACCTTTGGGAAGCCAAGGTCAATGGCAAGCGGGTCATTCCGATCACGCAGGGTACGGATACTCTGGTGCCGCTGCCCAAGGTCGATAACTCCGGCGAGCCGATCACGGTGTCGCTGAAATTCGCCCCGAAGCCCTCGACGCAGGCAGAGGTCACCGTGACGCTGCCGAGGATCGGGGCTCCGGTTTTGCTTTCGAATTGGACGGTGTCGCCCGATAGCGATTAC
>JAPPPH010000488.1 GCA_028817635.1 Verrucomicrobiales bacterium
GCGGGATACGAGATGATCCCGCGTCAGGACAGGAACGGTCGACTGCTGGAACGGTTCCAATCCGAGTCGGCGAATTCGACCAACCGAGTGGCCGTTACGAGTATTTTCGAAACTGCCAAGGAAAGCTTTGACGCACAGCCGGAACTGGAGAAAAACGAGTACGGGGCCCTGATGTCTGCAGTGGACGAGTCCGGCGAGGCGTTGTCTGACCACTTTAACTACAAGTTTAGCGGCAAAAAAACGACTGAGGAAATGAATACCCTGATCATGCAGAAGCTGCAGAGGGATTCCTCCGGTCAAATCCAGTTCGGCCTCGACCTGCAGGGGGGGTCTTCCTTCCTCGTGCAGATGAAGACCAATAACATTAACCAAGCGGATCAACAGGGTGCCCTCTCGCAGGCGGTGGAGGTATTGCGCCGCCGTGTCGATGATGAGTTCAGCGGTGTGGTCGAACCGGACATCCGCCCCATGGGGTTGGACAAGGTCATGATCCAGTTGCCCGGTCTCTCCGAAGCCAATCAGGCCAAGGCCCGCCAATTGGTCACTCAGGCTGCATTTCTTGAGTTTGGCCTCGTTCACACGAACTCCATGGCCCTGATCTCGAACGGGATTACCCCGCCGGGCTACAAGAAATACACCCAAACCCAAAGGGATCCAGAGGGAAGCGAGTACACCGAGGAAATCCTCGTTGAGGCGCAAAACAAATACGGCCTTAAAGGCGAACATATCTCCGATGCCTCCCCCTCCCGTGATCCTTTGACCTCGAACCCTTTAATTCTCTTCACATTCAATAGCGAAGGGGGAGCCCTTATGGGCCAGTTGAGCGGAGCCAATGTCGGTCGACGCATGGCGATCATTCTCGACGGCCAACTTATGTCGGCACCAACGTTGCAGGAGCAGATCACCAGCAACGGACAGATTACCGGTGATTTTACAATTCAGGAGGCATCCACCATCGCCAACGCGCTGCTGAACCCGCTCAAGGCACCACTTGATATTGTCGAGGAAATGAGCGTGGAACCCAGCCTCGGCAAGGACTCGGTGGAAAGTGGAACCAAGGCCGCCATTTATGGCGTGATCGCCGTGGCGATCTTCATGCTTCTCTACTATTGGTTCGCCGGGGCAGTGGCCAACTTCGCGCTGGTGCTCAACCTGTTCATCCTGATGGGGGTGATGTGCTATCTCGACGCCGCCCTCACTCTGCCGGGTATCGCAGGTATCGTATTGACTATCGGTATGGCGATCGACGCGAACGTGCTGATCTTCGAGCGTATCCGCGAGGAACTAAAAGCCGGCAAGGGCATTCAGGGTGCGGTGGAGACCGGTTATGCGCGGGCGTTTGGCACGATCATCGACGCCAACCTGACCACGCTCATCGTCTCGGTGATCCTGATGTTCATGGGAACCGGCCCGGTGAAGGGCTTCGGTGTCACGCTCACCGTGGGTATCTGCGCCAGTATGTTCACCGCGCTGGTGGTGACGCGCCTGGTGTTTGATCTGTTCCGTAACTTCGGGGCCGACCACGGGTTGCGGCTGCTCCAGCAACCCAGACTCAATTTCATGAACTTCGCCAAGATCGCCTTTGGCATCTCGTGGGCACTGGTCATCATCGGTGTCGGCTACGGGTTCACTCGCGGCGGTGATGCTGTGGGCATTGATTTTAAGGGCGGCGACCGCATCACCTTCGAGTTTACTGAGGGTAAAAAACAGGACAACGCCAAGTTGCGCGACGCCCTTTCTTCGGCTGGCATTGATGGTGCCATGATCCAGTATCAGTCGGGTGGCGGCAGCCGCGAGAGGCTACAAATCACGGTACCATTTGGCAGCGGCGCAAATGCAGAAGCTGCCATGGACAAAGCTTTTGCAGGCGACGAGCAATTTAAGAAGGTCAGCCAACTCCGTACCGGTGCCAGCATCAGTCAGGATATTTTGAAGAGCGCGGTCAAGTCGCTGCTCATCGCACTGTTTGCGATATTGGTCTATGTGACGTTTCGCTACGAATTCTCGTTCGCACTCGGCGCGATCCTGGCCATCATTCATGATATCCTGATGACCATGGGCATCTTCTTCATTTGGGGAGGTGAGTTAAGTTCCCCTGTGATGGCGGCGCTACTGACCATCATCGGTTTTTCGATCAACGACACGATCGTTATCTTTGACCGGATTCGGGAGGATTTAAAACTCGGCCTGCCGGGCACGTTTACAGAGATCATGAACGCCGCCATCAGCAAAACACTTAGCCGGACAATCATCACCTCCGGCACCACCCTGCTGGCAGCCGGATCGCTCTTTTTCTTCGGCGGCGGCGCGATCAACGAGTTCGCCTTTGTGCTGCTGGCAGGAGTGCTGACGGGAACGTTCTCCAGCATCTTCATCGCAGGTTCACTGGTTTTGTGGCGTAACAAGGGCGAAAAGCCGAAGCTCGCCGATGAGACAGTGATTACCCAGCACAGCATCTCCACCTCGGAGGCGTAAAGCCGATCCTTTTTCGAAAGCCGCCGGGCCAAGCGCTTGGCGGCTTTCTTTTTGCCTGTTGACTGTGTAAACACCGCCGGGCCATACGCCAACAAAAGCATGATACTCGCTGCCACAGCTAACGTCGTCGCTTCAACAGAAGCCACCATGACCATCAGCCCCATTTACTGGGCATGGTTTATCGGGGCAGTGCTGGTGTTCCTGGCCCTCGACCTCGGCGTGTTCCACCGCAAACCCCATGCCGTCGGGTTTGGTGAGGCGCTAATGTGGACGAGCATTTGGTTTTCCATGTCCATGGCGTTTGCTTTTTGGATCGCCCCGGCGATGGTCGGAGAACAATGGACCGGAGACCATACCAAACTGTTTATCACCGGTTACGTGGTCGAGTTATCCCTGTCGATGGATAACGTCTTCGTCATCGCACTGATTTTCTCATTCTTTCGAGTGCCGGCGGAGTATCAGCACCGCGTCCTGTTCTGGGGCATCATGGGGGCTCTCGTAATGCGTGCGGTGATGATCCTACTTGGCGCCAGTCTCATCCACCAATTCCACTGGATCCTCTACATTTTCGGTGCGTTCCTGCTGATCACCGGGGTCAAGATGCTGTTCGCCGGGGACGAGGAGGTCGAACCGGAGAAAAACTTCGCCATCCGCTTGGCTCGCAAGTTCTATCCAGTCTCCACGCAGTTTGACGGACAGAAGTTTTTCACCGAAGTGGACGGTCGCCGTGCGTTTCCCCCGCTGG
>JAPPPH010000324.1:0-2024 GCA_028817635.1 Verrucomicrobiales bacterium
GCGTTTGGGTCGGGGACGAATCCGGCAACTTAACCCTGCCCACTAGTCCGTTGACGTTGAACATTTTTGTTCTCGCATTGAAGGCGACCAACTACCCGTTTCTTCAGGCGCTAAGCGACGAAACACAGCAGACCGCAAACCTCGTCCTGCGCACCACAGACATGCCAAGCGGTGAGTTCGTAGCCCTGCTGAAATCCATCGAGGCGAAAGCCGCCGAGATCATGCCGGAAACCGTTTCCGTCTCGGCACAAGCCGGACTGCATACCGTACTCAAGGCAGACAGGGATATCGTCGATGCACAACTGGGCAGCCTCGGCATCACGCTGGTGGCTATGTTCACTGTGATGACGCTACTTTGGCGGTCATTCCGATTGGGAGCAATCGCGCTCGCGACTGGCTTGGGTCCGGTGGCTGTACTCGCTTTAGCCGGGGCGATCTTTCAGGTGCCGCTCAACTCGGTGACCGTCATGGTCGGGGCGTTGGCATTGGGGATCGGGATTGATGATGCCGTCCATCTGGTTACCCATTGGTTGAACGCCAAGCGAAACGGTTCCCCCGAAAATGAAGCTCTGATGCTGGCACTGGAGGCAAAGGGGCCGGCGATCCTTTGTACGAGCCTGATTCTGATCAGTTTTTCGCTATCGCTGCAGTGGATGAGTTTTCCGCCGGTCACTCACTTCGGCTGGTTATCAGCCGTTGCCTACACCGCCGCGCTCGGGGCCGCCCTCTGGGCTTTGCCTTCCCTGCTTGGCTCAAAAAAGTAACCTTATCCGGCCTGAGCTTTCACCCATTCGACGACCTTGGCCACCATCACCGGCAGGGCTTCGTCGCTGAACACATGATCCGCACCGGCGATCTCGAAAAACTCAGGATTGTTCGTCGCCTTGGCGATGATGTCGTTTGAGTCGATGATTGGGACCACATCGTCCTCAGTGCCGTGTACCAAGAGCCACGGCACAGTAATTTGCCCCCCCAGATCGGCCAGCGAATTCAACGCCGCCATGTCATTCATGTAGGTACTTGAGAGCGGACAACTTTCCTCCTCCCACATGCAGCCTTCATCGGGAGTTTCCTCGCCAAACTCACGCTGCGCAAATTCCTGCGTGTGCACCATGCCGGCCAACGAAACCAGCGCATCGATTCGCGCATCACTACTCGTGCGCTTGACCCCGACCGCACCCCCCATGCTGTGGCCGATGTAACAAATCTTCCGCTCCCCCACGGCATCGATCACACTGCCCAAGTCCTCCGTTTCCTTCGATATTGTGCAATCCACAAACCGCCCCCCGGAACCGCCGTTACCGGCAAAAGACATCCGTAACGTGGGAATGCCGGCCGCCTCGAGTCCCTCCGCGAGGGCCAGGATAAATGGACGATCCTTGTTCCCGGTCACGCCGTGACCAATGATCGCGATGAAGTCAGAACGCGACTCCCCTGCGTGCACCGAGTAATCGATTTTCTCCCCCTGTTGATTTTTGATTTCGCCGAACATGTGCCAGATGAGATACCAGCCGATCGGCCGCTTGGCCAGTTTCAAGTGCTGCGCTTGGCCAAGCGGCCGCTTGTCACTGCCAAGCGGCTTTGCCACACTGCGCGCCGTGAAATCCAAGACCAAAGGACACAAGCAAACAAGCTATGTCTTGGGCATCGACTTTGGAACCCTCTCCGGTCGAGCCCTGCTCGTCAATGCCGATACCGGCGAGGAAGTCGCCTGGGCAGATCACCCGTACAAAAATGCTGTGATCGAAGTTGCCCTTCCCGGAAGCAAAAAGCGGCTCAAGCCCCACACCGCCCTGCAGGACCCGGCCGACTACATCGCGGTCCTCACCAAGGCGGTTCCCAAGGTCATGCGCTTGGCCAAGGTCAAACCGGAACAGGTTCTCGGAATTGGGACGGATTTCACCTGCTGCACCATGCTTCCCACTCTCGCTGACGGGACACCGCTTTGTTCACAGAAAAAGTGGCGTAATAATCCCCACGCTTGGGTGAAACTATGGAAACACCACGCCGCACAGCCGGAAGCC
>JAPPPH010000324.1:2034-3216 GCA_028817635.1 Verrucomicrobiales bacterium
CCAACGACATCAACAACGTCGGAACCAAGCGCCGCGAAGAATTCATCACCGCCTACGGCGGCAAATACTCAAGCGAATGGTTCTTTTCCAAACTGTTGGAAACCGTGCGTGAAGCACCCGGCGTTTACGACGCTGCCGACCGCTTTATCGAGGCGGGCGACTGGCTTGTCTGGCAATTGACCGGGCAGGAAAAACGCTGCCTCTCCGCGGCCGGCTTCAAAGCCATGCGAGTCTCGCGAGCAACGCAAAAGGGCAAATGGACTTACCCCAGCCAGGCTTTTTTCAAGGCCCTAAATCCAAAAATGAAAGGCGTCGTTGAAGACAAGATGGAAAGCGAAATCATTGGGTTGGGTAGCAACGCCGGAGGTCTAACCCAAAAAATGGCCAAGCGAATGGGGCTACCACCCGGGACGCCTGTAGCCGCTGCCAATATTGACGCCCACGCCGCTGTACCGGCCTGCACCGTCACTGAAGCCGGAAAACTGGTCATGATTATGGGAACCAGCACCTGCCACCTGTTAGCTGCAAAACGGGAGAAACCGGTAGAGGGCGTATGCGGTATCGTTAAAGACGGAGTCATTCCCGGCCTTTGGGGCTACGAAGCGGGACAATCCGGAGTCGGAGATGTCTTTGCATGGTACATCGAAAATGGAATTCCTGCAGAATTAAACCAAGCAGCCAAGCGAGCCAAACTCGACATTTATCAATATCTCGAACAGCAGGCCGCCAAACTGAAACCGGCTGAAAGCGGACTCCTCGCCCTCGACTGGTGGAACGGAAACCGCTCCGTTCTGGTCGACGCCGACCTGAGCGGTTTGCTTGTTGGCCAAACCTTGGCCACTCGTCCACACGAAATCTATCGTGCCCTGCTTGAGGCAACCGCCTTTGGTACGCGACAAATCATCGAAGCGTTTACCTCACAGGGAGTTGCAATCGATGAGTTGATCGCCTGTGGCGGTCTCGCTGCCAAGAATCCATTGATGCTTCAGATTTACTCAGACGTCACCGGGCGTCCCATCAAGGTAGCCGCTAGTGATCAGGCCAGCGCATTGGGTGCCGCCATGTACGGTGCCGTCGCAGCCGGAGTGCATCCCAATATTTCTAACGCAGCTAAAAAAATGGCGAAGGTGCAGAAAAAAGTTTATCGCCCAAGCAGAGCCAACAACAAAGTATACGACCGAC
>JAPPPH010000206.1 GCA_028817635.1 Verrucomicrobiales bacterium
CCAACGGGGCCACTACTTTTCGCGCAAGGTCTGGTTCCGAGTGATCGGGGCCGGGCTGTTCAGTTTGGTCGCCGGTTATGTGCTGACCCGCACCGGGGCCGATGCGCAGGAGGGACTCGGGCATTACCGCTGGTTGCTCGTCTTCTTTGGCGGCGCGTTTTTGGCATCGTGGTGGTTCCTAAAACACTTTCCTTCCCGCCCACTGGAGAGCGACGTGGGCAGCCATCCATTCCGCACGCTGCGTTTCGCGAAAACCGACAAACTGTTCCGGCACGCGCTCATCTGCTGGATGCTGATGGGGTTTGGCAATCTGATGATGATCCCCATCCGCGTCGAGTACCTCACCCACCCGGTTTATGGCCTGCAAAAAACCGATCTCACCATCGCGATCCTCACGCTGGTCATCCCGAACGTGTTTCGGCTGCTGCTCAACCCGCTTTGGGGCTGGCTTTTCGACCGCATCAATTTCTTCCTGCTACGCTCGGTGCTGAACCTGTTTTTCGCTGTTGGCATCCTCGTTTTCTTCAGCAGCGAAAGCCTGACCGGCATGGTTATCGGGCAAATCTTCTTCGGCATCGCCCATGCCGGGGGCGACATCGCGTGGGGCATGTGGGTGACCAAACTCGCCCCGGCCAACCGGGTGGCCGACTACATGTCGGTGCATACGTTTTTTACGGGAGTACGCGGGGTGCTCGCGCCGTTGATCGGGTTTGGTGTGCTGGCCTCCGGTCTGGCCATCGGCAACCTCAGCTACATCAGTGCTGGAATGATCCTGCTCTCCGCCATTCTCCTCGTCCCGGCCATCCGGCAAACGTGGAAGCAAATCCGCCGGGAGGAAAACTAACCAAGCGCTTGGCCAAGGAGCGGGGACATTCCTTTCCCCGTAACAAATTAAACCCAAGGACGGCTGGGGGCAGCCGTCCCTACCTGTCACGTTCGAACCATTCAGCCCCCGCTTGGCCAAGCGCTAAAAAACACCCTTGTCCTTCAGGTCGAGTTTGCAGGCCTGTTCAAAACTCAGGTTCATGTTTTTTGATTTCGCCTTTTGCATCCCCTCAAGCACCATGACCAAATTCCCGCCTTGCAGGAAATGCAAGCAGAGATCATCCACAGAGACTTCAAAGCCTGATTCATGATACGCGATTCGGGCCTTGACGATTTGCACATAGGGAATTCTTCGCAACGACATGGCCCAAATCTCCTTGTAAGTGACCGGCACTCCGGCGTCCCTCGCCATTTTCCAGGGTATGCGGTACTTGAAAAAAATGACTATCCACAAGGGCGTGAAAAGCAACGCGATCGCCAAGGCAACAATCAAGGGTCCGAATATTTCCACGCAGAAAAAGTAACTTAAATTGTTTTTAATTCAACTCAATAACACCGGTCGCGAGGACGGCTGAGGACAGTCGTCCTTATCTGGTCACGTTCGAATAATTCGGCCCCCGCTTGGCCTTTTTCATCACCCCAAAACTACCAAGCGGACTCGCCAACTCGCCCCTCCATTCTAGTTTGCTATGTCGGCCGTGCGCCAGAGGTACCAGGCGGCGATGGTGCGGTAAGGTGCCCAGCATTCGCCGGCGGCGAGGAGTTCCTTCGGCTTGGGATGATCATCCAAGCGCTTGGCCAAGGCGAAGCCTTTTTGCACGCCGTAGTCGGTCGCTGGCAGGACGTCCGGCCGGCCTAGGCGGAAGATAAGCAACATCTCGACCGTCCAGCGGCCGACGCCCTTGATGGAGGTCAGTTGCTCCACGAGTTTCTCGTCGCTCATGCGGTTGGCTTTGCGTGAGTCGGGGATGATTCCATCGATGGCCGCCTGGGCGATGTTGCGGATGTACTGCGTCTTTTGATTGGACAAACCGACACCCCGCAGCGTGTCGACCGGCAACGCGAGAATACTCTCGGGTGCAGGGAATTTTTTACCGGGAAACAAGTCCAATAACCGTCCGAAGATGATGCCTGCGACCTTGCCGGTCAGTTGTTGGTAAACAATCGAGCGCACGAGCGAAGCGTAGATGGTACGACTCTTGTCAGCGGCGAGCGTGCAGGGGCCAATGCGGCGGATGACCTTGGCCAAGTCGGGGTCGACTTTTTTCAGATGCCGTATGCCTTTCGCGGTGTCCACGGCCAAGGGGTCGGTTACTGGGGTTTAGTGAGCGGCGTCTTCGGCCTTCGGATCGATGAAATAGTCCTCGCGAATCCAGTCGGCGATCAGGCCGATCTCGTCGTCGGTCAGGATTCCCTTTTCACCGAAGGCCGGCATACGGTCGTTGTTTTCCGGATAGAATTTCTCGTGTTCCGGGTTTTTCACGAAGTCAATGATCCACTGGCGCGAGCCGTAGCCAGTGAGGTCCGGCCCATCGACATCGGGGTCGGGCTCCTGAAACGCGTGGCAGTCGATGCAGGCGATATCGTCGATTAGGTGGTCGATGCCCTTCTTGATATCCTCGGCATCGGCCTTGTCGAGCTCGGCCTGTGACGGGAGCTTGGCCTCTGCGGAAAGCGCAAGCACGACGAGTTCGAGCATTTCCTTTTCCTCGTCGTCGTACTTGGCGACTTTGCGCTTGAGGAAGCGACGATACATGTCGCCATCCTTGTGTGCGGAGCCGCCAAAGAACTTATGGCTGATGTACTTTTCCGGGGTCAGCAATTCGCGGATCCATTTGCGGGAGGCGAATCCCTTCAAGTCCGGGGCACTCGCGGCCTCCTTGGACTTGGTGCTGGCGAGAATCTCATACTTCGCTTCCTCATTAGCCACCAGGATCGACTTCACTGTGTCCCAATCGTTGGTCGAGTTTTCCTTTCGGGCCAGCCAATCCGGATGCACCGCCGCCGAGGAGGCGAAGCGCTCCCAAGCGTTGGTACGTGCCGCCAAATCCGCGAGGTTGTCCGCCGACGGTAAAACATGGGCCAAGCCGTCGTGTCCGCCGTACCGGTGGCAGCTCGCGCAGTGCTGTGCGAAAAGTTTTGCGCCCTGTGTCTTGGGGTCGGATTTCAGTAGATTCAACGCCGTGGTCTCGACCCCCTCGTGCTTGGCCAACACGATTGCCCGTTTGGCATCGCGATGGTTGTCGAGCAGAGCCTTGAGATAGGTCGAGCTGTTCCCCCCGGCCACATCCGCGTGCTTGGCCAGATAGGGCCACGCGCCGGCCCCCCCGAGAGACCCGCACATGA
>JAPPPH010000186.1 GCA_028817635.1 Verrucomicrobiales bacterium
AACCAAGACCGGCCCCGGCCATTCCGCCGTGGTCATTCAGGGCAATGTACTCGCCATCTCAGAGGAACAGGGCGACACCGAGGTACTGCGTATGCTGGACAAGCGCACCGGCGAGGAATTGTGGAAAACCGCCTACGGGCAGACCTATCCTGACGATGGATTTGGCGCCGGGCCGCGCTGCGCCCCGCTGTTCGACGGCGATCTCATTTACGTCCAGACCTGCCGAGGTGAGCTGAGCTGCCTCCGCGTCAAGGACGGCTCCAAGGTCTGGGGGACGGATTACCAGAAAAACTTCCGGGTGAAGTGGATCGTCAACAAGGCGCAAAATGAAGGCGCCGCCTCCCGCCGCGGCTACAGCGGCACTCCGATCGTCGATGGTGACCACCTGATCTGCCAGGTCGGCAGTGCGTTCGGAGCCGGCGTGGTTTGGTTTGAAAACCGCACTGGCAAAGTCATTTGGAAATCCCAAACCGACCTCGCCAGCGACGCCAGCCCGATTCTCACGATTCTTGGCGGCAAAAAACAGTTCGTCACCCTTACTACCGAACGCCTGCTCGGCATCGATCCGACGAACGGAAAACTGCTCTGGAGCGAATCGGTCCCGACCCGCGCCTTCCGCAACGTGGTCACTCCGGTCGCCGTGGGCGACAGTGTGGTCGCCGCGTCACACTCCGAGGGGATGCTCGCCATGGCGGGCAAAGGCTCCAGCGGTCAAGCCGCCAGCAAATGGAAGGACGCCAAGCTGAAGATCAACCTCGCCACCCCGGTTGTCGTGGGCGGCAATCTTTACGGCTTTGCGGAGAAGGATCGTTTCATCTGCGTCAACGCCGACACCGGAAAACTCAACTGGGAGGAGCGCGGCTTCGGCAGTTTTTATGCCTCGACGCTCACCGACGGCAAACGGCTGCTTGTCCTCGGCCAACTCGGTGAACTGGTGTTACTCAATCCCAACCCCGGCGAGTACGAGGAACTTGGCCGGATGCAGGTCTGCGGCAAGTCATGGAGTTTTCCCGCCTACTCGGACGGCCAACTGTTCGTGCGCGACCAGAAAAACCTTCAGTGCATTCGCTTGGTCAAGTAACCAAGCGCTTGGCCAAGCGCTGGACTACGCTGCTTTGCTGACGATTTGGACTAGCGCCTGCTGAAGGATCAGCGTGTCATCCGTGCTGGAGGAGACCAACTGGCGGTTGCAACGCAACAGCACATCCATCGCCTGAACCAGTTCCGCCGAGGAATATTTTCGCGCGTGGCCAAGCGCGTTGAATAGCATGTAGGGATGCATCGACTTGGGATTGAACTTGCGATCCTCCGGCACGCGATCCTCCGGGATGGCTTCAAGCTGGGATTTGAATTGCTGGTATCCCCCCTTGGGATTGATCCATTTCAAACGCACCATCTCGCGCAGGAATAGCATTGTTCGCACTTTTGAAATCAGCCCATACAGCAGCGCGATGGGCGACTTTTTGGTGTCGAGCTTGACCTCCCACAACTCCTCGTCGAGCACACGAAGGAGCTTTGGCAGATTGCGCTCACCCAGTGCGTCGCCCAGCGCAAATGCCGCCGCCTGCTTGGTTCGCGTAGCAATCTCGTACACGTCCTGTCTCGTGACTTCCTCGCGATCGCCGATGTACGCCGCCAGTTTGTCCGCCTCGGTATGCAATTGTTGGAGGTTGGCACCGGCGAGAAGGATCAACTCATCCGCCACGTGTGCGGAAATCTTTTTACCCAGTTCCGACAATCGCTGCCGCACAACCATCGCCGCCCGGCCGCCGCGTTCTTTTTCGCCGATGGTTTTGTCCTCCAAGGCCGCGAATTTTTTGACCGTTTTAAAAAAACTCTTCCGTTTGTCGACCTTCCCCGCGCTGATCAGCAACTGGACGCCCTGCCAGTCGAACGCCTCCCAGCCCTTGGCCAACTCAGTCAGTCGTTCCGTCACCGCCGCACTCGATGCCGTTCGGTCGTCCCCGAGGAAGTTTGCACCCCGCAGCCACACCACCTTGTTGCCGCCAAAAAACGGCAGCGTCTGTAGTGCTTCATTGAGTTTGGCCAACACCTGAATTGCTTCGTCGGCATTGCGCACCGTGCCATCCACCACCTCGTGGTCCATTCCACCCGCCGCCTCGCACCAGCTTTCGTAAATCTGCTTCGCCCGGTCGCGGACAAGAAAATCCTCATCACCAAAAACAAGACAAAAGGGCTCGGAGGGAAGTTGGAGTTCGGGAGGCATCCGGCAAACGTGATTTGAATTTACGCCTCGTCCTGCTCGCCGGACTCCTGAATGCGTGAAAGCACCTCGGTCATGTCCTCCACTTCGGAGAATAAATTGGCCGCCACATAGATCGGCGACTTGTGCTGCGCGGCCATCGCGAGACAGTCACTGGGCCGGGCGTCGACCTCGACGATTTTTCTACCCAGTTCGTTGTCCTGCTCAAGGATCAACCGAGCGTAGTAGGTGGAATTTTTTAACTCGCTGATCACCACCCGGAGCAACTGAATCCCGAAGCCATCAAACACGTGACCAAAGAGATCATGGGTCAGAGGACGTTCCTTTGGTGTCCCGTTGAGGAACATCCCAATGACCGCCCCCATATTGTGTTCCACCTGGATGACGAAGACCTTTTCCTCATTCCCGATGAACACAGCACAGCCGCTGTTTGCGGGAAGAATCCCTCGCACTTCAACGGCGACCACGTCATTACTCATCAGCGCTCACGGTAACACCGTGCTTCCCGAACTCAAACCATAAAGCCGGTCAGTTCCCGGCCGCCAATCGCCGCACCACCTCGCCCGCCGCAGCGAACCCAAACGCTCCGGTCACATGCGTCGCCGCGCCGAAGCCCCACTCGCAGTTCAGTTTCATCGAGCCTTCCTGCGCCCCGGCCTCCGCTCTACTGTTACAAACCGTTCCATCCTGCTTCGGATAAACAGGGGGTTCCGGCGAGAACACGCACGGGACACCCATCTTTTTCCCAGCCCGAGGAAAGCCGTGATCCTTCCGCAATCCCGCCCGAACCTTGGACAACAGCGGATCCTGAATCGACTTGGCCAAGTCGGCAACCTGCACCCGCGTCCCGTCCAGTCGCCCGCCGGCCGCACCACTGGTGATGACGGGCATCCCGCGCCGACAGCATTCGCCGAGCGGCAAAACCGTGGGGCGGGCGGT
>JAPPPH010000049.1 GCA_028817635.1 Verrucomicrobiales bacterium
CTCTCAAACAGCTCGACAAAAACGGAGATGGCAAACTTCGCGCCGACGAGTTGATCCCCCGTTTCGGTGGACGCAGTAGCAGAAAGGGGCGGAGCAGTCGCGGTGGGGTGGTTTCCTCACAACGTACTCCGCCGGAGAATCTATCCCTGACCAATGGTACGGGCCGCATCCCGGACTTGGCCACTTTTGACAAACTTTCCTATCAGGGCGAGGAAGTGTTGATAGACACGCATCTGGCAAACTGGCAGTTCGTAAAGTTTCAGATAGTGGATGTGGATAAATGCGAGCCAGTGACTTATTTCATCAACACCAAAACCCACCGGAGTCACGGTAAATTCATGCGCGAGATCGGCATTGAGAGCAGGAGAGGATCGATGGCTGGCGTGCTGATTTATCGACCACTCAAGAAAGCGCCCAACGGCGAACCGGGAATGTTTACGTTTGAATACCAACCGTTCGATGCCTATCCATTCGAGCAAATCCAGATGTCCCATGATTTGCTCACCAAGCACATGCCGATTCTTGAGGGGCGCCTGGGCTACTACCCGATGCCACAGCGTGCGCTCCCTCGCTACTACGAGGAAAAGGAAAAGTACGACGGTGCCGAGTTTCCGGTCGTGCTCGACGAGGATCTCCAAAGCGACATAGGCTTCCTGCCGCTCAACTCCGCCGAGTCGTTTGGCCGGTTGCGCCTGATGGAGATTGATGAGCTCCCCACCTCGCGCGACGTTGTCGTGTACAAAACGTTGCCAAACGAAATGCCGCGAGTGGCCGGTGTCATGACTGCGGTCCGGCAGACGCCACTCTCGCACGTCAATCTCCGCGCGATTCAGGACGGCGTCCCGAATGCGTTCATCACCGATGCCGCGAAAAACGAATCCATCACGTCGCTTGCGGGAAAGCTGGTCTACTACAAGGTCGACAAAAACGGCTACGAACTCCGCGAAGCCACCGAGGCGGAAGTCAATGAACACTTCGCCGCCATCCGCCCGGCGGAGCCGCAGTCGCCCAAGCGCGACCTGTCGGTAAAGGAGATTCGGCCGCTCGACAAAATCAACTTCGGCGACTCCGGCATCTTTGGTGTCAAAGCCAGCAACCTCGCCACGATGCACACGATTGGTTTACCTGAGGGAACCGTGCCAAGCGGTCACGCCATCCCGTTTTCATTTTACGACGAGTTCATGAAGCACAACGGCCTCTACGAAAAGGCCAAGGCGATGCTCGAGGATGAGGCGTTTCAAAAAAACCGCGAAACACAGATCATCCAACTCAAGGCATTCCGCAAAACGATCAAGGCCGCCACCCTGCCGGACTGGATGATGGAGCGCTTGGCCAAGCTGCAGGCGGCCTTCCCCGAGGGGCAGGGCATCCGCTGCCGCTCGAGCACCAACAACGAGGATCTGCCCGGCTTCAGTGGGGCCGGCCTGTACGACTCGTTCACCCACAAGCCAAGCGAGGGGCACTTGGCCAAGTCGATCAAGCAGGTATTCGCCAGCCTGTGGAACTTCCGCGCGTTCGAGGAGCGCGAGTTTTATCGCATCGACCACTTCACCACCGCGATGGGTGTGCTGGTGCATCCGAACTTCTCCGACGAGGCTGCCAACGGAGTCGCCGTGACGGATGACATTCTTTACCAGACCAAGGGCAACTACTACCTGAACACGCAGGTGGGCGAGGACCTCGTCACCAACCCGGAGGCCAACTCCATCCCCGAGGAACTGCTGCTCAACTGGTGGAAGCCCAACGAGCGCAAGGTGATGCGCCAATCCAGCCTGGCCAAGGGCGACGGCCTGCTGATGAGTGACAAGCACCTCACGCAAATGAACGAGTGCCTCGGCAAAATCCACGCGCGCTTCGCCAAGCTGTACGGCAAGTCGCTGGACGACAAAAAATTTGCGATGGAGATCGAGTACAAAATCACGAAGGAGGGCATCCTCTCCATCAAGCAGGCACGGCCCTGGGTCTATTAATTTTCAACCAACACGAACTATGTATCGATTCACAATTAAACTCATGACGGCCGTCGCCGGGCTTGGCTTGGTGACGGGTAGTGCACTCGCGCAGGAACGCGAACGTGAAGAACGCCGGGAAGGCGAGCGCCGCGAACGTGCCGAGCGCGACTCAGATCGCGAACGCCCCCGAGGCGAGCGCAGCCGCAGCGGGGAACGCAGCGAACGCGGCAGCCGCGGCGAACGGTCACGCCGACCACAAGCCGGCGGCTTCGGTGGAAGCGGCGGAAGAGGCGGATTTCCGGGACGTCCCGCCGGCCGGCCGGGTGGTGCCGGCGGTGGATTCGGCGGCCCTCCGGGTGGTCCCGGTGGCCCTGGCGGGTTCATGCGGATGTTCCCAATCATGGCTGCGCTCGACGCGGACGGTAACGGCGAAATCTCCGCCGAGGAAATCAAGGCAGCACCTGCCGCGCTCAAGAAGCTGGACAAAAACAAGGACGGCAAGCTGACCGACGCTGAATTGCTCCCGAGCTTCCCAGGATTCGGTGGCAGCCGCGGTGGCAGCGTGCGGGGCGGTGGCAGCCGTGGAGGATTTGGCGGCCGTGGCGGTGGCCCGCAGGGACGACCCTCCTTCGAGGGTGATGACCGGCCGCAGTCGCCTCGAGGCGGCACGGAGCGCAGAGAGCGCGGCGAACGAGGTCAGCGTGGAGGAGAGCGCAGTGAACGCGAAGGCGAACGCCGACGTCGCCCCTCCCGTCCCCGCGAATAGAAAAATAACTCTCTCGAAAGCCCGTTGGCCTAGCGCTTGGCCAACGGGCTTTTTTAGTGAGCCGATTGGATTCCTTCTCCCTATGAGGGAGAAGGTGGCCGAAGGCCGGATGAGGGTGGATCACAGATTTTTCACAATAAACGAACAGCATCTCAACCCCACCACTCTTACCCCCCACTGTCCAATTTTCCGATACAAGTCCATGAGGGGCATCCATGCCAAGCAGGTGTCAATGGGAAAGCAACTCACCAAGATCCTGTGACGGAGTCGCCGTGTTATTTGAATTCCCCCTCACCTTTGTCCTCTCCCCCAAGGGGGAGAGGATAATTTGGTGCGTGATTTTGTTTTTGAGTTTGGCGTTTGCGCTTGGCCAAGCGTTTGGCTACCAGACCTCGACCGGTCCCTTGGGGACTGGGATCGACTGGCGCTTGGCCGCTGCCGG
>JAPPPH010000131.1 GCA_028817635.1 Verrucomicrobiales bacterium
GTATTCATATCATGGTTGATCTTTGCAAAAAAATCTCGGAGTCGAAGGTTTTCACCAACTTCATCCTCTGCGTTATTGGCGTGGCGGCCGTGGTGGTGGGCATGCAAACGTACAAGGCGTTCGAACTGGAACATCGCGCCGTGCTGGACACACTGGACGCGGTAATCCTCGGAATTTTTATATTCGAGGTCGTCATCAAGATCGTGGCACAGGGGAGGCAGCCGCAAAACTATTTCAAGGATGCGTGGAACATTTTTGACTTCTCCATCGTGGCGGTTTGCCTGTTGCCGATCCAGTCGAACGATTTTGTCGCCGTGCTACGCTTGGCCCGTGTACTTCGTGTGTTGAAGCTCGTCTCGGCGATCCCTCGTCTGCAAGTGCTGGTTGGTGCTGTGCTGAAAAGTATCCCGTCGATCGGCTATGTGTTTCTGCTGGCGACGCTGCATTTTTACATTTACGGCTGCATGGCGACGTTCCTTTATTCGGAAAACGATCCGGTTCATTTCCGAAATCTTCAGACGTCGATGCTGTCACTGTTCCGTGCAGTGACGTTGGAGGATTGGACCGATCTGATGTACATCAACATGTACGGCAGCGCAAATTATGGATATGACGCGTCGACTTATGAAATGCTCGCTGAGATGGGCATTAGTCAGGACGAGGTGAAGTCGAGTGCATCGCCCTTCGCGGCGGCACTGTTTTTTGTGAGTTTCATCGTAACTGGTGCGATGATTGTGCTGAATCTGTTCGTCGGCGTGATGTTGACCGGCATGGAGGACGCCAAAAAGGAACAGGAACTGGATAGCCGCATCCAAAAGGAGGGTGCCGATCAAATCGACCTGAAGGAGGAATTTGCCAAACTCGACCAGCATTTGCAGGAATTTAGCAAAGAGATGACGCAACGGCTTGAGGTGTTGAATCGACTGGCCGAGAAACAAAACGGGAAATCGGGTTCGACGTAAAATCGGCTTGTACGAGGGGGGAATCCACCGGAGAATCGCGTCGGTTTTGAACGACATGACAAAGATTAAACAAACCATGTTGGCGGCGGTGGCCGGTATGCTGCTTGTGAGCGGTTGTGCCACGGAGCCGGGTAAAAAGACGGCGGTCGGCGCCGGTGTGGGTGCATTGGTCGGCGCGGCTGCAGGCGCGGTCATCGGCCATCAATCCGGTGAACGCGACAAGGGCGCCCTTGTGGGTGGTCTCATTGGTGCCGGCGTGGGTGGTGCGGTTGGTAACGCCAAGGAAGCCGAGGAAAAGAAGGCTGCAGCACCGAAGCCCCCGAAGAAGTAACGCCGGGAAATTATTGAATTTCAGAGGAGAGCCGAAGACTGGCTCTCCTTTTTTGTTTATGAAGGTCCTTTTCATTCACGCGCATTTCGACGACTACGAATTCTGCACGGCCGGCACGTTTGAGGTGTGGCGTCGAAAACTGGGAGCTGATTTTCAAGCCAAGGTCATTGTCTGCACCGATGGCAAGGCCGGGCACCATCGGGTGTCCCGCGAGGAGACGGCCCGGGTGCGCCTTGAGGAGCAGCTAAAGTCCGCCGCGCTTGGCCAGTACCAGTTCGAGCAACTGAAACTGCCCAACGGCGAATTGCCCCGGGAAGCCTGCCTTCAGGTGGACGTGCCGTTGCTGGCGGCCTTGTGGAAGGCGATTCGTGAATTCGAGCCGGACTACCTGTTTGCGCCACCCGTGCCGAACGACCCGCTGGCGGGCATTCATGTCGATCACGTTGCCGTGGCCGAGGCCGTTCGCAGAGTGGCCTACATGATCAATGTGCCACATGCGTTCACGCCAGAGTATCCGTGCGACAACCCGGAGCCTCCGCCGTGCAAGGTGCCTGTGATTCTCAACGCGTACGACTCGTACATGTTCGGGGAGAACGCGTTTGACCTCGTGGTGGATGTCAGCGAGGCGTTTGAGTTGATGGTCGAGATGAGTTGGTGCCACCAATCGCAGGTCACCGAGTGGTTGCCGTGGGTGGGGCGGCACGACATGGACTACCCGAAGTCGATCGACGAATGGCGTGTCACTCTTGAGCGGCGTTATGCCAAGCGAAACGCGGAGCTTGGCGTGGGTGACCAGCCGATGGCCGAGTTTTTCACCGCCACCGCCTGGGGGGCGATTCCGACGCCGGAGCAATTGAAGGCAGACTTTCCCAACCTCATCACACCGCCCGAGGTAGAGTCGCGCTTGGCCAAGCGGCTGACCCGCTGGCAACTCTAACCAAGCGCTTGGTTGGGTGGGGTATGGCTTGATTGAAAGAGGATTCATTTTATACTGCGCGTGGCATGGGGTCACTAGATCAATTTGAGAGTGTGTTCAATGCTGCGGCGAAGGAGATGTTCACGCCGCAGCCGGTTGCCATCGGCCGGGTGTTAATCGTTCATGATTTGCCGGAACCGTTGCAGGATGATTTTCTCTATTTGGCCAAGGGCTTTTTGTCCGCCTTGGAGCAGGATGCCAAGATGGAGTGGGAGTTGTTTGGCGGTACGAACCGGTTCTCGGTGAAGGCGGTGCTGGATGCTGTCGAAAAGAGTCGACCGGACCTGATTGTGACGTACCGGCATTTGCACTGCGACGCAGCGGATTTGCCCTACGGTCTTGGGGCGCATGTTGATGTGCTGACACAGGCGGCGTCCACCCCGGTGCTGATCCTGCCGGACCCGGATCGAAAAAATCTCTCGAATCATTCCCTAAAAAATACGGACTGTGTGATGGCGGTGACGGATCATTTGGCGGGCGACCATCGCTTGGTTAGTTACGCATCGGAGTTTACCGAACCGGGAGGGACGCTCTATCTGGCTCACGTAGAGGATGCTGCGGTGTTCGATCGTTACATCCGCGCGATTTCCAAGATTCCGGATCTGGACACCGACACGGCACAGGAACAACTCAAGGCGAGGCTGTTGAAGGATCCGCACGATTACGTCGAATCCTGCCGCGCGGGGTTGGCCGTGCAAGCCCGGGGGATTCGGGTCGAGGGACGGGTGAAATTGGGATGTCAGCTTTCGGATTACCGGGAGTTGGTTGATGAAAACGAAATCGATTTGCTGGTGATGTACACCAAGGACGAGGATCAGATGGCGATGCACGGCGTGGCGTATCCGTTGGCCGTGGAGTTGCGCGAGACGCCATTATTAATGCTGTAGGAGGAACTCATGGACTTTTTGTTGTTAGCTGCATCAGATCATGGCGCTCATACGGTGGCATCTTGGATTACTTATCTGTTTACCGGGTTGCTCGTGGCGATGGTGGTGTGCCTTGCGTTGGAGGAAAAAATCCACGCGAAGAAATCGGTGATCGTCGGCGTGACGGCAGTGATCGCACTTTTGCTGGGCGCGTTCACCGGCATCTTGCCATTCGGCCCGGTGGACCTGCCCAACGGCCACCAGATGAATCTGCCGGTGTTTATCCCGGGCATCGAGTGGGGGGTGGTGACGATCATTCTTGGATCCAGTTTGTTTGTGGATGTCACCAGTAAATCCGGTTTGTTTACATTCATCGCCATCAAGTTAACGAAAATGTCGAAGGGTGACCCACGGCGGCTGCTTTGGTTTTACGGCGTGATGACTGTGGTGTTCAGCGCCGTGCTCAATAATGTCACCGCGATGATCATCGTCGGCTCGCTGAGCGCCGTGTCGCTCGGCAAACTTGGCCAACGGGAGAAACTGCTTGGCTTCCTGTTGGTGGAGGGGCTACTGACCAACATCGGGGGGCTGCTCACGCTGATTTCATCCGTCCCCAACATCATCGTCGGTACCACGGCGGGAATTGGGTTTGTGACGTTTTTTCTCAAGGCCGCCCCTTACGTTGTTGTGGCTACTGCCGCCACCATCGTGATGGGGGCGCGGGTGTTCGGTATTGAGTCGCTCAAGACCGACGAGAAACGGGCTGTAGCGCTTGGCCAAGTTTCGAGTTTTGACGAACGGGACGGCATCGAGAGCATGGGCTTCTTTTGGTTCGGGGCCGCGATGCTGCTGTTGTTCATCTGCTTCATCGCGTCAGCCTCGTTTGAGGGTTGGCCGATTGGCAAGTTGGGCATGGGCTTCGTGGCAATGATGTTCGCCGTGATCATGCTTTGCAAATTCAAGTCGAGCGTGGGCAAGTTTTACAGCGGCATCGACTGGGATTTACTGTTCTTTTTCATCTACCTGTTCGTCGCCATCTACGCGATGGAACAGGCCGGAGTATTGGAACTGATCGGCAAAGGCATCGAGCCGATCATTGGCATGGGCGATATTATGGGTGGCGGCCTGTTGCTGGTTTCCTCCGCGGTAGCCAGCAGCGTGACCGATAACATCCCGCTAGCGGCGGTGTTGGCCAATATTCTCAATTCGATGAATATCGCCAACGATTCCGGCATGTGGTGGTCGGTGATCTTTGGGGCGAATCTCGGCGGTAACCTGACACCAATCGGCTCGGCGTCGACACTCGTGGCAGTGACCATCATGCACAAACATGACTTGAAAATTTCCTTCATGGGCTTCGTCAAAAAAGCCCTCCCGTTTGCCATCCTCCATATCATCCTCGCGACAGCCTACGTCCTCTTCGTCCTAAAACACCTGCCGGGGTAAAGGGGAGTCAAATGGGTGAACTGGTTGCGGTGCTGTTCAGGATGACCAAACGATTTTGACCGTATGAATAATCGTTGCAGAACGCGGCCTGTTAAATCACGCTTGCCGGCAGCACAATCTCAGGCGATGAACGATTTGACGAACATAGACGGATTCGGTGGAGTGAGCCGGCGTGCGATGTTGCAGCGGTGCGGCATGGGCGTGGGTGCGCTTGGGCTTTGGAGTTTGTTGCAGCAGGAGGGCTTGGCTAGGACGAGCACGTTGTCGCCCAAGCGGCCGCATTTTGCGCCCAAGGCCAAGTCGGTAATCTGGATTTTTGCCAACGGTGGCCATAGTCAGGTCGATACGTGGGATTACAAACCGGCCTTGGCCAAGCGCGACGGCCAGGCGCTCGACGGCTTCGACCGTTTCACTGGGTTCTTCGCCAACGCCGTCGGTGGCCTGATGAAAAGCCCGTTCGAGTTCAGGCCGCACGGCCAATGCGGCAAACACATCTCCTCCATTTTTCCGAATCTCTCCCGGCACGTGGATCGGATGGCATTCGTTCACTCGGGTCACACGGAGAGCAACAACCATTCGCCCGCGCTGTTCATGATGAACTGTGGTCTGCCGAGAATGGGGTATCCCTGTGTGGGTTCGTGGGTGACATACGGGCTTGGCAGCAGCAGCGACAGCCTCCCGGCTTTTGTGGTGATGAGTGATCCGAAGGGGCGCGGTTTGCCCAAGGGTCATGCGGCCAACTGGGGCGCCGGCTTTTTGCCGAGCGTGTATCAGGGGACGCATTTCCGTCCCTCCGGCGATCCGATCGATAACCTGTATCGCCCGAAGGAGATGACAGCTGCGCAGCAGCGTCGGCAATTGGATTTGCTAAAGCAACTTAACCGGCAGCATCTCGAAACACGCCCGTACGAGGAGGAGTTGGAGGCGCGCATCGAGAGTTTCGAACTGGCTTACCGCATGCAGAGTGCCGCGCCGGATGCGTTAAACGTCCGGCAGGAACCGGAGCACATTCAGGAGCTTTATGGCCTCGACGACGACCGCTGCAAGCATATCGCCGCACAGTGCCTGACCGCACGCCGGATGATCGAGCGTGGTGTGCGTTACGTGCAAATTTACAGCGGCGGCATGGAGAACCAACGCAGTTGGGACGGTCACAACGACATCAAGGGCAATCACTCACAGTTCGCCGGCGAGACCGACAAACCGGTTGCAGCGTTGATTACCGACTTGGCCCAGCGCGGTCTGCTCGACGAGACGCTCATTGTTTGGGGTGGAGAGTTTGGCAGACTTCCGGTGGCACAAAAGGGCAGCAAGCCGGGGCGCGACCACAATCCGCATGCGTTCACGACGTGGTTTGCAGGTGGCGGCATCAAGGGCGGTGTGAGCTACGGAGAGACGGACGAGATCGGGCACAAGGCCGCAGTCGACAAGGTGACGGTGAACGATCTACACGCGACCATCCTACATCTGTTGGGGATGGATCATGAGCGGTTGACCTATCGCTATAACGGCCGTGACTTTCGCCTCACCGACGTCGCCGGCAACGTCATCCGCGAAATCATAGCCTGAGGGTTCATTCGGACTCGCAGGCTCGTCCCTCCAACTTGCGCTTGGCCAAGCGCTTGGTTCTTAACTCACCGTTTCAGCGGGGCGGTGGAGTGGTGAAGCACCCATTTGTAGTCCGCGGCCCTGCCTCCGATGGAGCCGGCGTTGGGATAGTCGAGCCGCATTCTCTTTAGCACCGGTTCATCCTTTGGGGCGGGATCGACCCATTTTTTTGTCTCAGCATGGCCATCCGCGAAGGCATAACCACAGCCGCCGTTATGGTAGTTGGCCGGGAGGTTTCGCCAAAATTGAGTGGTGAAGGGGTACAGCACGAAGCCGCCGTTATTGATGCTGTCCGGGTGTTCATCGGCAAAAATCCAGAGCTTGGACGGGGAGGGATCGATAATGTGCGCGAGGGTGTCGTATTTGCGCCAGCCCCGGCCGTGGATGCTGGAGTTGTTCATGTTCATCGTCGGATCGTAGAGACCGCCCTCAATGAAGCCGTTCATCGAAACACTACGGACGCGCGGCAGTTGTTTTTTGCCGATCTTCGCGGTGTACGTGTCGGACGGGCACTTGTAGATGCCAGCCGACTGGGTGTATGGGCCGAGCTTGGGATAAAAATCGCCCATAATTTTTTTGGAGCCGATCAGGTAAAGGACGTTGGTGTTGTCGCGGTTATTGGGGCGAAAGTCGAGGAAGCCGTTGAGCCAGCCACGTGGATCCTGAATATGTTTGGCGTTGGGCGGCAGTTTGTCATCGTAGTCGCCAACGTACAGCTTCCATGCCGTGAGTAACTGGCGCTGATTGTTCAGGCAATAGATGCCGGTGGCATTGCCCTTGGCCTTGGCGAGGGCCGGCAGCAGCAACCCAGCGAGGATCGCGATGATGGCGATCACGACCAGCAACTCGATCAGCGTGAAGCCCCTGGCCAAGCGCTTGGCCAAGCGGCTATTTCGCGATGTCGAAACAGATGAGGTAATCTTCGCTTCGCACATAAAGTCGTTTGTCGGAGAGGATTGGTGCGGCCCAGCAGGGATACTTCAACTCCGGCACCTGATGCCGGCCGAGTTCAACTGGCTTGGCTGGATTGGCTTCAAAAAGCCCCAGTAGCCCGCCTTCGCCGAGGACGAACAATTTGTCCTCCGCCAGCACGGCGGAGCCGCGGCCGTAGACGTTGGGCTGCTTGGTGGTGTAGGCGCGCCAACGTTCCTCGCGGCTCCACTTGACTTTGCCGGTGGTCAGTTCCACGCAGCGAAACAGCGAGTCCGGTTCGTTGCGGCCGCTGAATGCGTAGAGGTGGCCGTCGTGCAGGATCGGTGTCGTCCAGTGAATCTCCAGCGCCGCCTCGGCCCGGCGATTGGCCTTGCGTCGTTCGTTTGTGCTCCAGACCTCGGTAAATGATTTGCCGTCCTCGCCGACTTCGAGCAAGAACGAGCCAACCCCGTAGTAGGCTGCGGAGCAGAAAACACGGTTGCCGGAGACCACCGGGTTGGCGGCGTTCACCGATTCATTCACGCGCGAGCGAAACCAGCGGCTGAACAAAACCGAACCGTCCCCGGGATTCATCCCGACCAGCCCCTGTCGGGTGAGGCTGAACAACACGCGCCTGCCGTGCACGGTGGCCAGCGTTGGCGTGGCGTAGCTGGCCAGTTTTTCAAAACTGTTCCAGCGCACCAACGGTTCGCCGGGCCAGCCAATTTCCGGTTTCCCCTCCCACGTTTTTTGGCCGACACTCTCCCAGACCGTTTTGCCGGTGTCCTTGTTGAATGCGACCATCGTGGAGTTCGGCTGGCCGCCGACCATCACGATCAATAAATCACCCTCAAGCACTGGCGAGGCACCGACGCCAAAGAACGCCTCGGGGATCTGAAATTCCTCCGCGGTCTTTCGCTGCCAAATCAGCTTGCCGGTTTTCACGTCGAGACAATGCAGCACACCCTCAGCGCCGTAGGTGAAGCAGTATTTCTCCGTGAGCAACGGTGAACAGCGTGGGCCGTTGTTGTAGCCGAACGGATCTCGGTAGCGGGTGGGATAGCGGTGTTGCCAAAGCGGCTTGGCGGTCTTGACGTCGAACGCCTGGACGATCTCCTCGTTCTTGACGCGATGAAACAAAACCAGCCGTCCGTCCCGGATGGCCGGTGCGCTGTAGCCGGTGCCGATCTGTTTTTTCCAAAGCACCTTGGGGCCACCGCTTGGCCAAGCGGTGAGCAGTCCGGTCTCGGCGGAAATGCCATCCGAAGTAGGCCCAAGAAAATGCGGCCAATCCGCCGCCTGACCTCTGGCAAAGCCAAGCGCTGCGACGAGGAGAAGCAGGGGAGCACACGCGACCCACATGCGTCTCCCAACGCTGCCTCGGGGTTTTCCAGATTTACTGAAAATGATGAACACCCGTTTTTTTTAGGCGAATGAACCCAAACTTGAAACTTCAAACTTCAAACTTGAAACTATATCCCCCGGTTCATCTTCCAAAGGAGAACGGCACCGATGCCTTGAAAGAGAAAATTGGGGAGCCACATCCATAGGTGCGGTGCGAGGGCGGGGGAGCTTTCGAGCGCCTGAGCGAGGATGATCAGCCCGTAGTAGACCGCCACCAATCCTAGCGCGATGGCGATGCCAATGTTGGTCTCGCGCCGATTGCCCCGGATGGCCAGCGGAATGCCGATCAGCGTGAAACCGATGCAGGCGAACGATAGGGCAACTTTCTGATGCAGCTGCACCCGGGCCGGGGTGGCGTCGGTGCCGTGCTGCTTGGCTTCTGTGATCCGTTGCCGCAATTCACTAAAACTCATCTCCTTAAGCTTGGCCGAGCGCAGGGTGTTGATCTTTTCCTTTTTGCCAAGCGCCATCGGGCCGTACTTTGAGTAGACAAACGTCCGTTCCTTGCCTTCGTTGAACTCAAATCCGTCGACCGTCTTGAGCGTGAGCATGATTTGCTGCGTGTCTGGATTGACCTCAAGCGAGGCCTGCTCAGCGTTCATGCGCATCCGCAGTTTTTGGCTTTCGTCGTATTGATAAATGGTGACGTCGTGCAGGTTGTTACCGTCGACGCGATCGACGTAAACACGGTAACCGGGGAAATCAGTGTAGCCCTTTTCCTGTATTAACGCCGAGGCCCGCTCCAGCCCGTACTCGAAGATCATCGTCTTGTACGCCGCACGGCTTTGCGGGCCGACCTGCAGGTTGATCCAGCCGCAGAGCATCGACATCACCAACCCGATAAACAGTACCGGCGCGGTCAGGGAAAGTAGGCTGATGCCGCCGGCGCGGGCGGCGGTCAACTCCTGATCGGCGCTGAACCGGCCGAAGACGAGCAGGGTGGCTGTGAGCATCCCCATCGGGAGCGAGTACACGAGTACGAATGGAATCAGCAGTCCGATCGCCTTGAACAGAAACCCGGGTGAAACCTGCCCGGAAGCCATCAGCGCGGCGATCTCCTTCAACAGGTTGCCCAGCAGGAGAACGAACGTGAAAACCAGCACCGTCATCAGCAGCGTGGCCAATGTCTGTCGTGTCAGGTAGAGGTGCAGGGTTTTCATTGCGGGTTCGGCGGGTGCGAACGCGCGACATTGTTGGAGACGCTTGGCCAAGCACGCAAGTTTTATGCGGCGTAATCCCATCCGTCACTGGGATTTCAGCATTGCCGCTTGGCCAAGCGGCGGAAGCGTGTTTTCCAAAACAAATCGCTTGGCCAAGCGCTTGGTATTGGGCCATGCTGCGCGCGTTTTACGACCAAACCCGATGAGCGAAACAAACCCCAACCAACCCGAATCGACACCCCCGCCAGACGACCACGAAGAGTTCGTCCACGAGGAGGATAGCGGCGTTGGCCGCGCGCTGAAGTGGTCAGCCATCGCAGCCGTCCTTTTAGTCGTCGCCGGCTTCGTGGCGTACACCGTGCTCAAGCCGAAGGACGAAGTGATTCAAGCGGTGAACACCGAGGTGGTGGCGCCGGAGCAGCGCGAGGTGCCCGCCGAAGAGTCCGTGCCGGAGTCGAAGTTTACCGACATCACGGCGGCGGCCGGGATCGATTTTTCCCACAACAACGGTGCGACCGGCGACAAGTTGCTGCCGGAATCGATGGGCAATGGCGTGGCTTTTTTCGATTTCGACGGGGACGGCGATCAGGATTTGCTTTTCACCCACGGCACCTGGTGGCCGTGGGACTTGGAGAAGAAACCGGAACTCAAGCCGACCACGGCGGCGTTGTATCGCAACGATGGCAAGGGCGCGTTCGAGGACGTCACGGCCGGTTCGGGACTGGACGTACCGTTTTACGCGATGGGCGTGGCGATCGGCGACGTGGACAACGACGGGCTGCCAGACGTGTATCAGACGGCGGTCGGGGGAAACCGACTTTTCCGGAATCTCGGCAACGGCAAGTTTGCTGATGTCACTTCCGGGGCCGGTGTGGGCGGCGGTGAAAAAGAGTGGAGCACCAGCGCGGCGTTTGCCGACATCGACAACGACGGAGATCTCGACCTGTTCGTGTGCAACTACGTGCGCTGGTCGCGCGAGATTGACTTCGAGGTGAACTACACGCTCGTGGGCGTGGGTCGCGCGTACGGGCCGCCGACAAACTTTGAGGGCACGTTCCCGTCGCTGTTCCGCAACGACGGCGACGGCAAGTTCACAGACATCTCCGCCGCCGCCGGCGTGCAGATTCGCTCGAGCGCCACGAAGGTGCCGATGGCCAAGTCGCTCGGAGTGTCGCCCGTGGATCTCGACGGGGACGGCTGGGTGGACTTCATTGTGGCGAATGACACGGTTCACAACTTCGTTTTCAAAAACAAGAAGGACGGCACGTTCACCGAGATGGGCGGCATCAGCGGTATCGGGTTCGACAACAACGGCAAAGTGCGCGGTGCGATGGGGATCGACGTGGCGCGATTCCGCAACGACGACTCGCTGGGCATCGGCATCGGCAACTTCGCCAATGAAATGACCGCGCTGTACGTCTCCACGCCAAACAACCAGCTTTTGTTCACTGACAACGCGATCACCGAGGGCGTCGGGCCGGACAGCCGGCTGCTGCTGAAGTTCGGGCTGTTCTTTTTTGACTACGACCTCGACGGCTGGCTCGACCTTTTGACGGCCAACGGCCATCTCGAGGAGGAGATCACCAAGGTGCAAAAAAGCCAGTCGTACGCGCAGCCGGCGCAGTTGTTTTGGAATTGCGGCGGGACACCGGCGATGGGCGGGTTTGCCACGGTGGACAGCACGAAGGCAGGGGAGGATTTGTTCAAGCCGATCGTCGGTCGCGGCTCGGCCTATGCGGACATCGACGGTGACGGTGACCTCGACGTGGCCTTCACGCAGCTTCACGGCAAGCCGCTCTTGCTGCGCAACGATCAGGCGCTGGGCAACCGCTGGCTCCGGGTGAAACTGACCGGCAAGGCAGCCAACCGTGACGGTGTCGGGGCGATGCTCAAACTCAAGTCGGGCGAGGCCACACAGTGGCGCTTGGTCACGGCGGCGCGCAGTTACCTGTCGCAGTCGGAGACGGTGGCCACGTTCGGGCTGGGGCCGGAGGCCAAGCAGGCGGAGCTGACGGTCGTGTGGCCGGGTGGTGCGGAGCAGACGGTTGCCGTATCGAAACTCGACACCACGCTGGTGGTCGAGCAGCCGTAAATCACAGCCCGGCCTTGACCTGCTCGGCGAGCGCTTGGCCAAGCGCTTGGGCTTCATTTAGGCCGCCACTCACTTTTCCCTCACTGAAGGCGGTGCCGTCGCCAAACGAGATGCCGGGCATGTGGATGGTCTCGTTTTTGACCTCCGCATGGGCAGCGACCGGGCTTTGGCAGCCACCGCCCATCGCGCTGAGAAACGATCGCTCGGCCTCGGCACAGACTTGAGTGTTGAAATGATTCAGCCGCTGGCAGAGCTTGGCCAAGCGCTCGTCGTTTTCCCGAATCTCGATCCCGATCGCGCCCTGTCCCACGCAGGGCAGCATGTCGGCGGTCTCGACGACCGTGGCACAGAGACCGTCCGGCACGGCGTCGCCTCGGAGGAAACCGTCCCGGCCAATCTCAAAATTCAGTCGGCGCAGCCCGGCATGAGCCAGAATGGTGGCATCGATCTCCGCGTTGTTGGCGAGCTTCTCAAGTCGGGTGGGGACGTTGCCGCGAATCTCGACGACCTTCCAATCGGGTCGAAGCCGTAGGAGCTGGGATTTGCGGCGCGGGCTGCTGGTGGCCACGGTGAGTTCACCGGGCAGATCATGAAGTCCGAGGCCGGGGTCGAAGCCCCTGCGCTGCGAGTGGCCGGGCGACCATTCCTCGACGTCGTCCGCGGCGGCGGCTTTTTCCAAAAACGCCCGATCGCGGTAGACAAGCACTTCACGGGGATCTTCGCGTTTGGTGATGGCGCCGAGGGTGAGGCCGGGCGGCAGTTCCGTGGGCAGATCCTTCAGGCTGTGCACCGCGAGATCGGCCTTTTGCTTGACCAGTGCCACCTCGAGTTCCTTGGTGAACAGGCCCTTGGGCAGCGACTGCCCCGGCTTAACGCCCTGCGTCTGCAGCTTGTCGCCGGTGGTTTTCATGATCTTGATCTCGAACGTCAATTTTGGGAATGCCTTCCGGCACTGGTCGAAAATCATGTTGGCCTGAGCCAACGCAAGGGCGCTTCCGCGGGTAGCGATGATGATGTTGTTGGTGTCGAACAAAGTTTTTTAAAGAGTTCAGGCGCCGGCCTGCTGCTCGTTGAGATTGAGTTGAGTTTTGCCGGGGTGTGCCCGGAGGCCGTCTAGGAGTTCGTCGCGTTTTTCTGCGATCAATTTTTCGCAGTGTTCCAACTCGGCCTTTCGTTGCTTGAGGTATTGCCCGGCGATGGTTTGGAGATCATCAATGTTGTAGACGTATACGTTTTCCAGTTGATTGCAGTCCGGGTCGATGTCGCGTGGCACGGCGATGTCCACCAATAACAGCGGCCGATGACCTCGCTTGCGAAGCATCTCCTGCAACTTGTCGCGGGTGAGCATATAGTGGGGCGCGGAGGTGCTGCTGATGATGATGTCGATCGACTTGAACTCATCCTCCCAGGTGTCGAACCGGATGGCGCGACCCTCGAGTTCGTCGGCGAGCGCCACCGCCTTTTCGTGGGAACGATTGGAAACGAGTACACTGCTGGCCCCTCGGCTCTTCAGGGCGCGTGCCGCCTTTTCGCTCGTGTCACCGGCTCCAATAACCAAAACCTGCTGCGACTTGAGCGAATCAAAAATCGACTCCGCCAACTCGACTGCAACCGAGCTGACCGAGATGCTCCCTCTCTGAATCTGTGTCCCGGTTCGAATGAGTTTGGCTACGTTGAACGCCTTCTGGAACGTCTTATTCAACTGCGTACCGGTGGCCTTTTCCGCGAGGGCAAGTTGGTAGGCCTGCTTGAGTTGGCCAAGGATTTCCGTCTCTCCCAGCACCATCGAGTCCATTCCGCACGAAACACGAAAGAGGTGATCCACACTCTGGGGATCGCTCAGCGAATAGAGCGCTTCGCCGGGTTCCTCTTCGATGCCATGGAAGTCGCACAGGAACCGGCGCAGCGCTTGGCCAAGCGCTTGGTCGGGTTCGTTGGACGTGGCGTAAATCTCCACGCGATTGCAGGTGGAAAGGATCACCGCCTCGTCCGCAATGCCGCGTTCTCGCAGTTGGCCAAGCGCCTCGGCCAGTTGCCCTTCAGTAAAAGCGAACCGTTCCCGCAACTCAACCGGCGAGGAATGGTGACTCAGTCCTGTGACAACAATGGGCACGATTTACGGGGTAGGATTGTGAATGCCAGACAGCAGGTTCGTTCCCCAAAACGTGAGGATGACAAAACAAAACGCGATGATCGCCAACCAGGCGTAACGGCGTCCGCGCTGATCAAATCGAAGGTGCGCCAATAGCAGGGCAGCGTAGAACAGCCAGACGAGCAGTGACCATACGACCTTCGAGTCGCGCCAAAAGGAGGTGCCCTCCGGCAGTTCAAGATAAACGCCGCCGATGGCGAGTCCGGCCGTGAGCAGGATCAGCCCGGCGATCAACGCGTAGGTGATCAGTTTTTCCAGTCGCTGGATGGGAGGCAGTAGATTGAACAGGGCGCTGGCACGGTGCAGTTTCAGGCTGCGTTCCTGAGTGAGAAACATGCTGCCAGCGACGGCGCTTAACCCAAACGAGCCGTAGCCGAGCATGATCAACGCAGCGTGCAGGCTCGACCAGCCGTTGATGAACTGCGGCTTGTCGCCGTACTCCGGATCGAGGCCCGGCATCATCGCAAACACCCCCACACAAAACAGGAGCGGCGCGGTGAACACGCCAAGAAAACGAAGCCTGGGCCACAGTCCGAAAACGAGGCTGCCAAGCGAGATGGTCCAAAGCACAAATGCCGTGGCTTCGTACAGGTTATTGACCGGGCAATGGTTTAGCGAAAAACCGCGGCTTACCAGAGCAGCGGTGTGAAAGGCAAATGCCACGGCAAGCAGGACGAAGGGAACCCAGTTTTGCTGTTGAAAGCCACGGCGCCAGATGAAAATGGAATACAGCATGCCGATGCCGTAAACGACAACGGCAGACAAAAACCATAGGCGGGCAGGTTCCATGATCAGGAGCGGCTTGGCCAAGCCGCGCGGGCCGGGCAGTATAAGCCCCGTCCCCGCCGCATCAACTGAAAGTTGAGATTCGGCAACTTGGCCAAGCGCTTGGCCAAGCCGGTTTTGCATGTTCATCGCTTGGCCGGTTCATTAGGCTCTGCCGCGCATGAATCAGGTGGCACTTATTACGGGGGCGTCTCGCGGTATCGGCCGTGGGATTGTGCTCGAGCTGGCCACGGCGGGCTGGGACTTGGTGATCAATTACGCCGGAAATCAGGCGGCTGCCGAGGACACGGCCAAGCGCTGTGTCAAGATCGCCAAGGAGGCCGGACACACGATTCGAGCTGAGATCTGTC
>JAPPPH010000374.1:0-9922 GCA_028817635.1 Verrucomicrobiales bacterium
CACGGCCATGGGGCAGCCTAACCGGCTTTTTCGAAACGACGGCAACGGCAAGTTCACCGACATCACCACAGCCTCCGGCATCGGCACACGCTTCGGCAGCAGCTCGCTCGCGTTGGCTGACATCGACGGCGACGGCGACCTAGATCTGTACGTGGTTAACTACGGTGCCAAGTCCGTGCTGAAGGACGGCGGCAAACTCGACATCGTCAACGTCAACGGCCAGCTCACCGTGCGCGGGCCGTTCGCCAGCCGGATTAAGTTCATCAACAGCCAGATGTTTGAGTACGGCGAGCCGGACGAGTTTTTTCTCAACGACGGCACCGGACGGTTTACCAGACTCGATTGGGGCGGCGGTCGGTTCACCACGCACGACGGCAAGCCGCTCAAGGAGCCGTACCGGGATCAGGGATTGAGTGCGATTTTCCGCGACATCAACGGCGACCGCGCCCAGGACCTGTTTGTCTCCAAAGATGGGTTTACCGAGGATCGTTTTTGGATCAATGATGGACGGGGGTACTTCCGTGAAATATCGCCGCTCGCCGTGCGACAGTTAAGTTTTTCTGCGATGGGTGTGGACTTCGCCGACATCAACCGCGACGGTCACGACGACTTTTTTGTTGTCGAGATGCTCAGCGGAAATCACGGCCGCCGCCTCACGCAGCAGGGCACAATTCCGGGTGATCCGGTGGCGCCCGGTGACTTCGCGCACCAGCCCCAGAGTCGCCGCAATTGCCTCTACATCAACCGTGGCGACGGCACCTTCGCTGAGACCGCCTACTTTTCCGGCGTGGCCGCTTCCGAGTGGTCTTGGAGCAGTGTTTTCCTTGATGTCGACCTCGATGGTTGGGAGGACATACTCGTGACCAACGGGTTCGAGTTCGACACCGACGACCTCGACACCCAGCACAAGATCGGCCGGCTCGGCAAAATACCGGTCGCGCAAAAGCGGAAGACGATCTTTCTTTTCCCGCCGCTCGACACGCCCAACGTCGCCTACCGGAATCTCGGCAACTCGCGCTTCGAGGAGGTCGGTGCCCAGTGGGGATTTAACGACAAACACGACGGCCACGGCATGGCGCTTGGCGACCTCGATAACGACGGCGATCTCGATGCCGTTATCAGCTGCCTCAAGGGGCCGGCTCTGGTCTACCGCAACAACGCCACAGCGCCGCGCGTGGCCGTGCGCCTGACCGGCAACGGCAAAAACACCGAGGGTACCGGGGCGCGCATTCGCGTTCACAGCTCGCTTGGCCAAGGGCAACAGGCACAGGAGATGATGACCGGCGGCCGATACGTCAGCGGCGACCAGGCCCAGCGCACTTTCGCGGCCAAGTCAGGGGAGACATTTCGCATCGAGGTCGATTGGCGCGACGGCACCCGCACCACGATGGAAAATGCGACCGAGGGCCGCCTCTACGAAATTCGCCAGGCGGAGACCAAGCCGATCCCGGCCAAGCCAAGCACTGCGACGACTCTCTTCGCTGACGCCAGCGCGCAGCTTGGCCACCGTCACACCGTCACATACAGGGACGACTTCGAGCTGCAACCGGCCCTGCCCCGCAGCCTGAACCATGACGGCCCGGCGTTGGCTGCGGTTGATATGGATGCCGACGGCGACACCGACCTGCTGGTCACCGACACGAACGATCCGCAGTTGACCATCCTGCTCAATGACGGCGCGGGGAACTTTAAGCGATCGGCCAACTCGCTGCCCTCCGGCGGCACCGGCTTGATTCCGTTCACCGACGGCCAAGCGCAGATGCTGTTGCACCTTTCCGAGCCTCCTGCTGTTTATACGATTGAAAACGGTCAACTGCGCTTGGCCAAGCGCTTGGCTATCGACGGCGTGCCCGGCAGTGCGGCAGCGCTCGATGTGGAGGACGACGGCGACACCGACCTGTTCATCGGCGGAGGCACAGCGCTTGGCCAATATCCCGCTGCCGCTGCGTCGGTATTGTTTATCAACACCGGCGGCGACTTTGCTCCCCGGCTGTTTCCCGGGCTTGGCCTGGTTCGCAGCGTTGCGGCAGGTGACACGGACGGCGACGGCGACACCGATCTCGTACTGGCCCGCGAATGGAACAGCATCGCCCTTTTGCAAAACGACGATGGTAAACTTAAGGAGACCGGCCAAGCGCTTGGCCTCGGGGCGCATAGGGGCCTGTGGCACGACGCCCAGCTTTCGGACGTTAACGGGGACGGGACACTCGACATAGTCGCCAGCAACATGGGGCTGAACACGCCGTACACGTTTTACGGCTCACCGGTGCGACTGCTCTACGGCGACGCCGATGCGGATGGCATCAACGAGCTGGCCGAGATCTTTGTCGATCGCGCCCAGAATAGCTGGCGACCGGTTCGCAAGCTGGAAGTGTTTGCCAACACCTTCCCGCAAGTCCGTGGCACTTACACCCGCAATAGGGCGTTCTCTACCGCAACCGTGCCGCGCATTCTCGGCCCGACCATTTCCGACATGAAGGCGGTTGAATTCAACTCGCTCGCCTCCGGTGTGTTTCTAAATGCTGGTGGCAAATTCACCTTCAAGCCACTGCCGGATGAGGCGCAGCTATCCCCGGCGTTCGATATTTGCGTGGCCGATTTCGACGGGGACGGCGTTTCAGATTTGTTCCTCGCGCAGAACGATTTCGGCGTGCCGGCCCGTTATTCACGCTACGACAGCGGCCGAGGCCTGCTGCTGACCGGCGATGGGAAAGGTGGTTTTCAACCGCAAAGAGGTCAGCGAAGCGGTATCACGATCTACGGCGAGCAACGTGGTGCAGTTGTGGCGGATTTTAATGGGGACAAAAAACCGGACCTCGCCGTGACTCAACGCGACGCCGAGACCAAGCTGTATTTGCAGCGCTAATCTCTGGCGGAGGCGCGGAGGAGTTTTGGCTTCAACGGTTTGTTTTGCGGACTCGCAGGCTCGTCCCTCCAATTTTGCGCTTGGCTTGGAGGGACGAGCCTGCGAGTCCGCAAGAATCAACCAACAGTCGCCCTGCCTCGGTGTCAACTTGTTCGAGGGGTCGGCTTAGTCGCTTTCAGTTGGCCGCGTTTTTGAAGATGTTAAAGTTTTTGTTTGCTTGGTCGTCATTAAATATTTGCATCTCCTTTTCTTTGAATTGATCAATTGCTTCCCAAGTGATTCGGATTTCTTTTTCATCCTCATCTGCTGGAGGGACGGAGAGTTGCCCTTTCTCTTCTTCAAGAGAAATTATCTTTGCTGACAAAACCTCACGTTCTTCTTCTGTGATTTCTGATCCATCAGAAACCAATTCCATATAGTAAAACGTATCGCCTTTGATCATCCAAACTCCGTGGACAAAGATTCTTTCTTCATCGATGATGTATAATATTGAGTAAGTATGATTTGCTCGATTAATCGTTTCACTTGGCCTGGTCGATGGGTCGTTAATGAGTTTTTCAACGTATTTTCTGTCCGCGATTATTTTCTCCTTTTCATTCAATGGCGTGCCGATACAGGCCAAAAGCTCTTTGGCAGTTGGCGGCTTTGCATTTTCAGTATTAGCGGTTTGTTGAGTTGACTGCTCAGAGTTCCCGCACCCGACCAAGAGTATGGCTGTGATAATTGTGAAAAGATTTTTCATGGATGCGTGTTATCGTAATGCGTATAAGTCTGCGATTCAAGCTGAAACCGTTGCGCTTATCACCCGCAGAGGCGAGGAGGAGTTTTGGCTTCAACGGTGTGTTTTGCGGACTCGCAGGCTCGTCCCTCCAGTTTTGCGCTTGGCTTGGAGGGACGAGCCTGCGAGTCCGCTCAAGATGTCAGGTGAGTTTTCCGGTGCGGGGTCAACGAGGACGGCTGAGGACAGCCGTCCCTACCTTCGCTTGGCCAAGCGCTTGGCCAAGCGGGTTATTCGGCGGTGTCGCCTTCTTCGTCTTCGCTGATGACTGGGGCGATGGCGAGCAGGCGGTCGTCTCCGTGCAGGTTGATCAATTTCACGCCCTGTGCGTTTCGACCGGTCATGCGGATGTGCTCCACGCCGGTGCGCACCATCTGGCCGCCGAAGGTGATGAGCATGATCTCGTCGTTGTCCTTTACGGCCAGTGCACCACAAACCCCGCCGGTCTTGGCCGTGGTCTTCATGGTGATGATACCCTTGCCGCCTCGCGACTGGGTGCGGTACTCGTCGAAATTTGTGCGTTTGCCGATGCCGTTCTCGCCTGCGACCAGCAGGGTGGCGTCCTTGGCCACGACGGCTGCCGCCACAAGGCGATCTTTTCCGCCCAGCCTGATGCCGCGCACGCCGGCCGCGGTGCGGCCCATGGAGCGGACGTTTTCCTCGTTGAATCGGATGCTCAAGCCGGAGTTGGTGATAAGTACGACCTCGTCGTGGCCGGTGGTCAGCTTGACCGTGATGAGGCGGTCGCCCTCGTTGATGCCGATGGCGTTGATGCCATTGCGGCGGACGTTGGAGTAGGCCTCGAGCGCGGTCTTTTTCACCGTGCCGCTCTCGGTGGCGAAGAAGAGGAATTTTTCCTGTTTCCAGGTGAGGTTTTCCTTGTCTTCGCCCAGTTGGGATTCCACCCGGATGAGCGCGGCAATCTTTTCTCCGGATTGCAGCTCAAGCATGTTCGCGATGTTGCGTCCCTTGGCCGCGCGGCCCATGTCGGGAATCTCATGCACGCGGCGCACGTAGACGCGACCGGTGTTGGTGAAAAACATGAGGTAATCATGCGTGCTGGCGGTGAAGAGGTGCTCGATGAAATCCTCGGCCTCGCCCTGCACGACGGAGTCCTTGCGCGTGCCCATGCCGATCACGCCCTTGCCGCCACGGCGTTGTGAGCGGTAGGAGCTGACGTTGGTGCGCTTGATTAGGCCGTTGTGGGTGAGGGTGATGATGACGCCTTCGTTGGCGATGAGATCCTCGATCGCCATGTCGCCCTCGTCCGGAACGAGGTCGGTGCGGCGCGGGGTGGCGTGCTTGTCTTTGATGGCGGTCAGCTCGTCCTTGATGATCGCGAGTACGCGTTCCTCGCGGGCGAGGATGTCCATCAAGTCCTCGATCTTGATGAGTAGCTCGTCGTACTCGGCCTTGATTTTGTCCTGCTCGAGCCCGGTCAACTGGTACAGGCGTAGGTCGAGAATGGAGTTCACCTGGGCCTCGCTGAGCAGGTAGTAGCCGCCCTTGATGCGTTCCGGTTTGCGAACCTTGACACCCCATTTTTTGAGAACTTTTTCCGGGAACTCAAACGCGAGCAGCTTGACGCGTGCCTCGTCGCGGTTTTTCGAGTTTCGGATGATGCGGATGAACTCGTCGAGGTTGGCCAGCGCGCAGAGGTACCCCTCGAGCGTCTCGGCTCGGGCCTCGGCCTTGTCCAACTCGAACCGTGTCCGGCGCAGGACGACCTCGCGGCGGTGCTCAATGTAGGCATTGATCAGCTCCTTGAGGTTCATCGTCTTCGGACGGCCGTGGTCGATCGCCAGCATGTTCACGCTGAACGACGTGGCCAACTGGGTGAACTTGTAGAGCTTGTTGATGACCACCTTCGGCACAGCGTCGCGCTTGAGCTCGACGACCACACGCGTGTTTTCGTCCGACTCATCGCGCACCGCGGAGATGTCGGTGATGGTCTTGTCGTTGGCCAGCGATGCGATTTTCTCAACCATCGTGGCGCGGTTGACCATGTACGGAATCTCGGTGATGACGATCTGTTCGCGGTTGCCCTTAAGCTGTTCTACGCCGACGCGGCCCCGCTGCTTGATGCTGCCGCGGCCGGTCTTGAAATAGGCGCGGATCGGATCCAACCCCACCGCGAGACAGCCGGTCGGGAAGTCCGGTCCCTTGATGTAATCCATCAACCCCTCGATGCTGATCTCCGGGTCGTCGATCTGCGCGCAGATGCCGTCGATGACTTCGCCGAGGTTGTGCGGCGGGATGTTGGTCGCCATGCCCACCGCGATGCCGGTGCCGCCGTTGATCAGCAGGTTCGGGAACGCGGACGGGAACACGGTCGGCTCCTGACGGGTTTCGTCGTAGTTTGGCACCCAGTCGACCGTGTCCTTGTCCATGTCGTTCATCAACGCATGGCCAAGGTGCGTCAGGCGCGCCTCGGTATAACGCATCGCGGCCGGCGGATCGCCCTCGACCGAGCCGAAGTTGCCCTGTCCATCGACGAGCGTGCTGCGCATCGACCATGGCTGGGCCATGTTCACGAGCGTCGGGTAAATTGTTGCCTCACCGTGCGGGTGGTAGTTGCCGCTGGTGTCACCGCAAATCTTGGCGCACTTACGGTATTGCCGTCCCGGGCCGAGGTTTAGGTCGTGCATCGCGAGCAGGATGCGGCGCTGCGACGGCTTGAGCCCATCCCGTGCATCCGGCAGCGCACGCGAAATGATGACCGACATCGAGTAGTCGAGGAACGAGTTCTTGATTTCGTCCGCGACGTTGATCTTTTGGATCTTCTCGCTGGCGGCAAACAACGGCGTGTTGCTTGCGGGTAATGGATCCTTGTCCTTGGAATCTGACATGTGTCTCTAAAAAATCTTTCCGGTTAAACGTCGAGGTTTCGCACGTTGAGCGCGTTTTCCTGGATGAAATGGCGGCGCGGCTCGACCTCCTCGCCCATCAGCTTGGTGAACATTTCGTCCGCCTCCACGGCGTCCGATTCCTCCACCCGCAACAGCTTGCGTGTCTCCGGCGCCATGGTCGTCTCGTAAAGTTCCTTCGGGTTCATTTCGCCCAGCCCCTTGAAGCGCTGGATCTGGATGCCTCGCCGGCCAACGTCCATGACGGCATCGAGAATCTCTGAGATGGAGAACAGCCGCCGTGCGTTGGCCGCGTCACCCTCACCCTGAATAATCTCAAACAACGGCTCGTCCTGCGCCGAGTAGTGGTCAACGCTCAGGCCCTTGCGGTTGAGCTTGGACAGGATCTCCTCCACCGCCGTGTGCTCGTGCAGCTCCACGTGGCGCGCGCGTCGGCGTGGACCCTCCTTTTTCTTCGGCTTGCGGCCGCGCTTAGCCGGGGCTTCCTCGGCGCTTGGCTCTTCGCCTTCCGCTTGGCCAAGCGCTTGGTCTTCCTCCTCCTCTTCCTCGCCGAATAAACCAAGGTCCGGGTTCTCCTTGCCGAACTTGGCCAAGGCGGTTTCGTTGTGAAAATAGTGCACCGTCTCGTCGTTGCCCTCCCAGATTTTTACCAAATGGCTGGGCAGCGACTTTTTCTTCGGGTTGCGCTCCTCGAGGTAGTCCGTGAAGTCGCCCCCGTGCCGACGAATGGCGTTGGCGTATTTGTCGAGCGACTGCAGCAACTCAAGAATTTCGGAGAGCTGTTTCTTCGCCACCTCCTTGTCATTCTCGAGGCTTCGCAGGCGAACGTCCTCTGAGCCAAGGTCGAGCAGCATCTTGGTCATCTGCGTGTCGTCGTCGATGTACTCGACACGCCGCTTGCGGGTCACCTTGTACAACGGCGGTTGCGCGATGTAGACGTAACCCTGCTTCACCAAAGCCGGCATCTGCCGGTAGAGGAATGTCAGCAGCAGAGTGCGGATGTGAGAGCCATCCACGTCAGCGTCCGTCATGATGATGATTTTGTGGTAGCGCAGTTTCTCGATGTTGAACGCGCCCTCGCCCTCGCCCGAGCCGATGCCGGTGCCGATCGCCGTGATCATCGTGCGGATTTCGCGATTCTCGAGCACCTTGTCCAGTCGGGCCTTCTCCACGTTGATCAGTTTGCCTCGGATCGGCAGGATCGCCTGAAACTTCCGGTCGCGCCCCTGCTTGGCCGATCCGCCCGCGGAGTCACCCTCCACGATGTACAATTCGGTATTGGCCGGGTCGCGGTCGGAACAGTCGGCCAGTTTGCCCGGCAGGCCGCCGCCGGTCATTGCCGTCTTGCGCACCGTGTCGCGCGCCTTGCGCGCCGCTTCGCGAGCACGCGCTGCCGTCAAACACTTGTCGACGATCTTCTTGCCAAGCGACGGGTTGCTGTCGAAGTAGCCCATCAACCCCTCGTACACGATCGACGACACCACGCCCTCCACCTCGGCGTTGACGAGCTTCACCTTGGTTTGCGACTCGAACCTCGGGTGAGGCAGTTTCACGCTCAGGATACAAATCAACCCCTCTCGCACGTCGTCTCCCGACAGGCTGGGGTCCTTGTCCTTCAACAGTTTGTTCGCCTTGGCGTACTGGTTGATCGCCCGCGTCAATGCGGTGCGGAACCCGGTCAGGTGCGTGCCGCCATCGGAGTTTGGAATCGAGTTGGCGAAGCACAAAATCTGGTCGTTGTAGCTCGAGTTGTACTGCATCACACAGTCCACGATGATCTCGTCCTTGGTCGAGTGAAACGCAATCGGCTTTGAGTGGATGACCTGCTTGTTTTCACCGATCTGCTTCACGAACTGCACGATGCCGTCCTTGTAAAAGAACGACTCGCTTTTGCCGTCTTCCCGCTCGTCGGTCAGGACGATGGTGATGCCCGGGTTGAGGAACGCCAGTTCGCGCAACCGATGGTGCAGGATTTCAAACTTGTACTCGGTCGTGACCGTGAAGATTTCCGGGTCAGGCAGGAAGGTGATCTTCGTGCCGGTTTTCTTCGTCTTGCCGATGACGTCCAGCTTCTTTGTCGTCTTGCCTTGGGCAAACTCGATGTAGTGCACCTCGCCATCCCGATAAATCTCCGCCTTGAACCAGATGGACAGCGCGTTCACGCACTTGGCACCCACACCGTGTAGGCCGCCGGAGTACTTGTACGCCCCCTGGCCAAACTTACCACCCGCGTGCAGGTTCGTGAGCACCAGCTCCACCGCCGGTATCTTGAACTTTTTGTGTGTGTCCACCGGGATGCCGCGACCGTCGTCTTCCACCGACACAGAGCCGTCCACATGAATGGCGACCTTGATCTTGTTACAGTATCCGGCCAAGTGCTCGTCAATCGAGTTGTCGAGCACCTCGTAAACACAATGATGGAGTCCGTTTTCGTCAGGGTCACCGATGTACATCCCCGGCCGCTTCCGCACGGCCTCAAGACCCTCTAGTTTGTCAATTTTGGTTGCATCGTACCGGTCGGTACTCGCGGTTTCTTTAGGCACTTTAATGATTCAAACAGGATTAAAAATCGGGGCCAAGACCGGCTGCAAAAAACGGCAGCCACGGAATGCCCCGTAAACGCCCATTTCTATCAAAAAACACCCTTAATTCACAACCCCTAAAACCATTATTCTGAAACATTTAAAATGCAATATATTGTGATCGAAACCAAGTATTGAACACAACATATTGTGCTACAGCCCATTTTTGTCCCCCGCTTGGCCAAGCGCTTTGAAAACCATCCCTTCGCACGCGAAAAAACCCGCCGCCGGGAGGGTGGCGCGAGGCAAAAAAGGGGACGGAAAAAGCTCCGTCCCGCTTGGCCAAGTGCTTGGCCAAGCGGGCGTTTTTGAGGGATTGATTTAATTTTTTATCAGCATTATTATCTTTCTTTGAACGACACATGACTCAACCCAATTATCCCAAGCCCCTTGGTTTCCTGCTGGTACTTCAGCTTGTTGCCCTGATGGGGGTGTTGTTTTTCACGGTGGATGAAATCTGGGATGGGATTGCCTACGTAATTGGCATTCAGCTTGCCGCTGTCGTTCTGGGGGGAGCCTGTGTCGCGCTCCCATCGGCCAAGGGCAGGCAAAGGGAGATGCTGGATATTCTTGGTGCGGTGATGATTGTCCCGATCATTGCATTCCTTCTCCCTTATTTCTTTGCAGACGAATTCGTCAGTTGGAGCCAACAGGATATTCGGATTTTTTCCATGCTGACGTTTTATGCCACGGCGTTCCCGATGATCTTTATTGGATTGGTAGTTTTGCGAGAGGGTTGGGTGGCCAATCCGAAGTCGGCCCGGGTTTTGTTTTTCATGAACCTGTTTTTCCTGCTCGGGGTGATCGGGAAACTGGAGACAGACCGGGC
>JAPPPH010000374.1:9932-15004 GCA_028817635.1 Verrucomicrobiales bacterium
AACCTGGCCCCCGCCCGGGCCGGTGCACGTGGCGGCACGCGGGGGGCGCTACCGGCCGACGCGCTCATGTCGATGCTGGTTCTGCTTCGCTTGCCGATACTCGCGGGGTGGCGCTGGCAATTTTTCGGGCTTGGGGCAGCTGCCTTTGTCGGTCCGATCGTGCTGGGCTATTGGAAGGAATCGCACAACGTTTTGTTTGGGACGGCCATTCTCCTGAACGCACTCGCGCTTTTTATTCTACGCGACAAGGAACTGCCGGACGAATCGCGTTCCCGGGGTGGCCGGTTGTTCATCGGGTTGAACATGCTGGCGCCCCTGAGCCTGTTTTTTCTCTGTATGGATTGGACCCGTAGGGGTAGCCGCGATGAGGAACTGCTGTTGATTGTGCCTGGCGTGTTGTTTGCGCTGGGTGTTGCGATGCTGTTTCCTATTCGGGCGAAGGCTGCGGAGGGTGAGGACATCAAGGATTTTCTTCCGTCCAGCCTGCTTCGGGAGGCTGGTGCTGTCTCGTTTCTTGCGGGTGCCGCAATGGTGTCGATCGTCGTGCTCCTTGCCGATGCCCAAAGGAACGACCGTGACGGGTACATTTTTTACGGCTACCTCCTGTTATTTTTGAACTCCGCCTACCTGTTCATTCGAGGATTTTTCCTGCGAGTGATCACTGAGGAGGCCCGGTTGTTTATCCGCAGGTGGACGCCACGCATGGGGGTTGTCCTTGTACTCTTGCTGCTGGCATGGGTTGTGAATGGCTGGTTGGCCAAGCGCATGTGGATTCAGCACAAGGCTGCGGGCGAGGCGGAGGGGTGGAAATACGACCGGAGGCATTACATCGGCAAAATCCCGGCCGACGAGGATAATTTCTTCATGGCTCTGCCGTTCAATGTTTATGCACCGCAAGGCTTTGTTCCAATGGATGCTCTTTTTTGGGACGAACCGCCGACGCCGGAACCGATCGATTTTCCAGACCCTTCTCAAGGGATGATGCCGGGGATGCCCCCACCTATACCGAACTTTAATCCCGGTATGATGCAGCCGGGTATGATGCAGCCGGGTATGATGCAGCCGGGGATGTCCATGATGCCGCCGCCTCCCGGCATGATGGGAATGTCTGATCAAGCCATGTCAGCGCCGGTGTCGCGCAGGGAAGTAGACGCACTATTGGATCGGGCACCGTTTATCGAGCGAGCTGTGCAATCCGAAATATTCCTCAACTGGCGATTCGTTGCACAGACTTTGCGAGCGGACATGCAGAAAGGGGATAGCATGAAATATTTCTGGGAAAAGCCCGAAACCGGACTCACGGACGAGGAACTCCTTGATCAATACTTTGGCCAGTTCGAGAAGATGTTTGATGCCTTGAGCCGGGCGGCCAAGCGGCCGGAGCATCACTTGCCGCTTTATTACCGAGGACTCAACACGCCGCTCTCTCATATCATAGCGATGAAAAGGATGAACTGGCTCCTGAAATACTCAGCCTTGGCCAAGCTCGACGAGGGCGATGTGGAGGGGGCGATGGCAGACATCCGTCTGCAGTTTCGGGTGTTCGAAGCGGGCGGCTCTGGCCAGTTCACCATTTCTCAACTGAACCACGCCGGCTACGGAGCTTTGATCGTGGAGACCGTGAATGCGTGCCTCCACAGCGGGAAACTATCCAACGATCACATGGATGAGTTGAAGGAATTGCTGACTCTCGACAAAAATTATCTGGGACAGTTTGAGCGCAGCCAACAAATCGAACGCATTACAAATGGCCCTCTATTTATCGAGAAACTCATCGAGGGGGAGGATATGGAAATCTATTCCAAGAAAATGGAGGAGGCACTCAAGCTGTCATCCAAACGGCGACTCTACAATGACCTGATTTATCACGATAGCAAGTTGAAGAACTATGTGATCCTGATTCGGGAGGCCAAGGAGACGGGTCATATTGACATGGCAAAAATTGAAGCCTTGTTCGATCCCGTAAAAACGGAAGCCAGCCTCAAGGGATACATGTTCAGTCGCACACTTTTGCCGTCCAAATCCGGTTCGATGAAACGCATGGGAGCTTTAATGAACCGGTTCTCAGCCGCCCGTGTGGGACTGGCGCTGGAGCAGTATCGCTTGGCCAACGGCAAACTCCCCGACGAACTCGAGGCCCTCACGCCCGACTATCTTCCTTCGCTGCCGAAGGATGTTTTCAGTGCCAAGCCGTTGCAGTGGGAACGCAGCGGCATCCACCGTTACAGGATCCCCGTAAGCGATCGCCGTGGGGAAATCTGGGAATACGACCCCATCCTCGCCGCCATCCAGTTGGGAGACATCGGGGCGCTTGAGAAGATGGCCAAGGAGGGCTGGGAAATCACCACACCGGAGCCGGGTAGGGAAGCGCAGTACAAACAACTACTCAAGCTGGGGGAAAGCCAGCCGCCCGACCCCAATTACCTTGATGTTCCGGAAAGCATGGTCCTCACCCAAAAGGAGGCCATCAAACTGGCGATCGCCGAGGGACACATCGACATGGCGCGATGGCTTGTGGAGCACAAAATCGAGCCAAGTTTTGAGGAGCTTCACGCAGCGGTCAGGCAGCAACAGGTCGATCTCGTCAATCTGTTCCTCGATAGTGGTATGTCGCCATTCGAGCCGACAGACCCTTCAAAAAAGTCCGGTCAACGGAACAATGATCGCGAAACATTGTTCGAGATGGCCAACACTGAAATCCTGCCGCTGCTCCTGGCCAAGGTGCCCAAGGAACAACTGCCGAACGTCCTGAAGGAGAATCAATTTGGCATCTTGCTAAATAAGACCTTGGCCAAGCGCGATCTGGCCAAGGCCCGGCTTTTGATTGAGCTGGGCGTGAGTTTGGAAGATTCCTCACTGATCGAGTCGTTTCTCAAGCGACCTGAAGATAACCGAAACAGGTCATACGGATACTCCAACAGGAACACTCCGGAAGCCCGGGCCAAACCATTGGATCCGCAGGAGGTCGAGTTTGTGGAGTATTTGATTCAACAGGGGGTGAGCGTGGGCAACTCCCGTTTGCTTAACCTGGCCGTTCAAGCCGGGGATTTGCCGCTCGTAAAACTGCTAACAAAATACGGAGCCCCCATCACCTCATCTGGAACTCATCCTGCATCCATCGCGGCAACCAATCCTGATAGCACCATGCTGGAGCTTTTGATGGAACTTGAACCCAAACTTGAGGGGCTGGAACTGGAGAATTCCGCCGAAGCTGCTGCTTCCGCCGGACTGATTGAAAACTTTAAGTTGCTGGAGGAAGCCGGGGTCAACCCGGATTCGCAGTATCTCATTACGGCTGCTTTTCGCGGCGGCAATCTGGATCTGATAAACTACATGGCCGAGAAAGCGGGAAATGCTATCTCCGGGAGATGGAGCAGTGTTGGAATCGAGTTCGACAGTTTTATTTCAATGATGCTTGAAACAGATTCTCTGGAAGCGCCAGAATCCATTCGGCCATCCGGGATGAACGGCGAGGAAACCTTCGTTGAGTTTTTAAATCGTTCGGGGCAAACCGTTCAACTGGTCTGGTTGACAGGTGAAGGTGGCAGGCGGGAATATGATATAATTCAGGAAGATTCCAATGCCGTCCGGCAAACGTTCGCGAATCATGTTTGGCTCGTTGAAACGATGAATGGCAAGCCGCTTGGAGTTTATCAGGCAAAAAAGGGAGACCCCACAGTACTTATTAGCAGTGGAAATTGGAGATCGAAACCAACTGATCAAAACCTGATTAAACTACGAGCGTTGGCGAAGCTGCTAATCGGGAACGGCATCAAGTCAAAGTTGCTTAATCCAGAATACAATGCCGACGATCTCACATGGGAAAAACTGCGGGCCGTGCTGGAGAAAAAAAAGGAGTCCGAAGCAGAGCAGGAATTGGTCGGCATTGACGAAGACGGGGACGGCTTCGACGCCTACGACGAAAAACTCACCGGCCATTCGGATAATGATCCGGACGATTATCCCACCGAGGAAGAAGTCGAAGCGGCACTGGCAGCCGAGTTAGAGTAGCCTCATCGAACCAAGCGCTTGGCCAAGCGCGTTGGCTCATGACGTGATTGAGGGATTGATTTATTTCATTAACTGAATTACTATCCGTTCCTGAACGACACATGACGCAACCCAAATATCCCAAACCTCTTGGCACCCTGCTGATCCTTCAGCTCGTTGCTCTGATAGGGGTGTTGTTTTTTAAGGTGAATGAAATCTGGAATGGGATTACCTACGTGATCGGCATTCAGCTTACCGCTGTCGTTCTGGGGAGCGCCTGTGTCGCGCTCCCATCAGCCAAGGGCAAACAAAAAGAGATACTGAATATTCTCGGTGTGGTGATGATTGTCCCGATCATTGTATTCCTCCTCCCATATTTCTTCGCAGACGAATTCGTCAGTTGGAGCCAACAGTATATTGAAATCTTCTCCATTCTGACGTTTTACGCCACGGCGTTCCCGATGTTTTTTTTCGGGTTGTTTGTCTTGCGTGAGGGATTCGGCGCAAATCCAAAGTCGGCCCGGGTTTTGTTTTTCATAAACCTGTTTTTCCTTCTCTTGGTGATTGGGGTACTGGAGCCAGACCGGGCAGTTGAGACTGTTATCGTGCTGGGGGCGATACAGTTTGCCGCGATCATGTCGTTGCTGGTTCTGCTCCGGCTGCCGATTCTCGCGGGATGGCGCTGGCAATTTCTCGGGCTTGGGGCGGCTGCCTTTGTCAGCCCGATCGCGCTGGGCTATTGGAAGGAATCGTACAACGTTTACTTTGGGACCGCCATTCTTATGAACGCACTCGCGCTCTTTATCCTGCGCTACAAGGAATCGCCGGACGAATCGCGATCCCGGGGAGGCCGATTGTTCATCGTGCTGAATATGCTGGCGCCCCTGGGCCTGTTTTTTCTCTGCATGGATTGGACCCGTAAGGGAAGCCGCGATGAGGAGCTGCTGTTGATGGTGCCCGGCGTGTTGTTTGCGCTGGGTGTCGCGATGCTGTTTCCTTTTCGGGCGAAGTCAAAGGAGGGCGAGAACATAAAGGATTTTCTTCCGTCCGATTTGCTTCGGGAGGCTGGTGCTGTCTCGTTC
>JAPPPH010000471.1 GCA_028817635.1 Verrucomicrobiales bacterium
CACGTCGGCGGGTTGAGAGATCGAGGGGTGGACGTCGTCGCCGTCTCCACCGCTCACGGTCACACCAAGGGAGTCGGTGAAGCGGTCGAGTTAATCCGTAGCGCCTACCCCGCCCTGCGCATCATCGCCGGAAACGTCACCACAGCAGAGGGCGTTGAATATCTCGCGGACAAGGGGGCAAATGTCATCAAGATTGGCCAAGGACCGGGATCCATCTGCACCACCCGGATCGTTGCCGGTGTCGGCATTCCACAAATGACCGCGTTGTACGTCGCCAGCCGCGCCGCCAAAAACAAGGGCGTCAGCCTGCTGGCCGATGGTGGTATCACCAAGTCGGGCGACATCGTCAAGGCGTTGACTCTCGCCAACGGCGTCATCTGCGGGGGGCTGCTCGCCGGCTGCCCGGAAGCCCCCGGCAAAGTGATGGAAATCAGCGGAAAACTTTACAAACAATACCGGGGCATGGGCAGCCTCGAGGCCATGAAAGCCGGGTCAGCCGCCCGATACGGCCACGCAGCCAAGGATACCGGGCGAAAAATCGCCGCCGAGGGCATCGAGGCTCTCAAGGAGGTTTCAGATAATCTCGACCACCTGCTCGCCCAGTTGATCGGCGGCATTCAAGCCGGCATGGGCTATCTCGGCGCGCCTTCCCTCCCCGAGTTGAGGGAAAAAGCACGATACATCCGCGTCAGCCCGGCCGGTCAGCGCGAAGCCGCTCCTCACGATGTGGTCGAGATGAAAGCCAGCCAGTAGCGGCAACGTATTTGGCAGTTTCCATGATTGCCAACCGGAATCGGCTTTGGCTAAAGTCGCCGGCGTGAAACGGTTTTCATTTCTAGCTTCCCTTATTCTGGCCGTCAGTGTGGTCCTGAGCCCGAGAGCAGCCGGGCCGGACGACGAGTTCATCCGCGCCTACATCCTGATTACTCAGGCCGACAACCTCGCCAAGAGCGCACAGAACAGTTCCGCCGCCCAAAAATACCAGCAAGCACTCAACACGTTGAATGCCCTCAAGGCCGGCAACCCGAACTGGAAAACCGGCGTCATTAACTTCCGGATCGATTACATCAACAAGCAGCTGAAGTCTCTCAACGTCAACACCCCAACCAAGCCGACCGCCGTCACACCCAAGGCTAAGCCGGCTTCATTCGACGCCGAAACCGCCAAGCTGACCATCAACGACCTCCAGCGACGTATTGAAGTTCTCACCAACGATCTGCTGCTTAAGGAAAGCAAGTTAAAGGAAGCTCTTTCCGCAGTTCCCTCCGCGGACGAAACCAAGCGCTTGGCCAAGCTTGAGAGCGACTTGGCCGCATTGAAGCAGGAAAACACCAGCCTCAAGACGTCGGTTGACGCCGCGACTACCCAACTGAAGAGCGCACAGGACGACTTGGCCAAGGCGCAGGATGAAGCGACAAAAGCCACCTCCGAATTGGCCAAGGCACAAGCCAAGGCCGACGAAGCCACTCTCGCCTTGAACAACGCTCAGGATCGCATAAAGGCGGCCGAAGCCAACGCCAGTGACAAGGAAATCAAACGCCTTCAGGAAACACTCGCAACCCGGCAAAGCGAACTGGATGCCGCCACCGGTGAATTGACTGTTGCCAAGGCCTCCGTCGCCTCTCTCGAGGACAAACTCAAGTCATACGACAAGGGCACCGTCGAAAAAGATCTTGAAGCGCAAGTCGCCTCCCTTGAAAAGCAACTCGATAAAAGTCAGGGAAACCTTCAGCAAATCACCGCGGAACTCAACGACGCCTCCGCCGCAAATTCCGATCTTGAAAATCAACTTAAGTCTCTTGAAAAAGGCACGAAGGAGAAAGAGCTCAATAATCGAATTAAGTCCCTCGAAAAACAATTGGCCAAGGCGAACAGGGTCACTGTCGCATCCGGCAGCAATCAACCCCGCGAAAGGCGGAGCATCCGGGATCTATTCAATTTTCGCGTAAGAAAGAGCGTTGAAAACGCTCAGGGCGCCGAACTGCAAAATCAGGTCAAAACCCTCCGCGCTCGACTCGAAATTCTTGACGCAACCGAAGTGCCCTACACCTCGGAGGAGTTGGAACTCTTGTCCGACCCAAAGGTTACCTCCGCCCCGGAGAATACTCTTGAGGCAAGGCTCGCAAGCATCCCATCTGATCAGGTTGAAAACTTCAAGGCAGGCGAGGCACAACTGTTCAAGGACCACAAATACTCCGAGGCCGAGGCGAAGATCATGCACATCCTTAAGTTGGACGAGAACAACGCCCTCACCCTCTCCACTCTGGCGATCGCCCAGATGGAACAGAACAAATACGACGAAGCCGAGGCCAGCCTCAACCGCGCCATTGAACAAAACGAAGAGGACCCCCACGCCCTGCGAGGGATTGGCTTCCTCCATTACCGCAAGGAGGAATATGAAGCGGCACGTGACACCCTGGCCAAAGCGGCATCCCTCATGCCCAACGACGCCGCCACCCAACATTTTCTCGGCATCACACTCCAGAAACTCAATCAACCGAAAGCGGCTGAGACAGCACTGCGCAGATCAGTCCAACTCGCACCGGGCCGCCCCAATTCACACTTCAACTTGGCAGTTGTTTACTCACTTCAAAAACCGCCATTCACCGCCTTGGCAAAGTTCCACTACAATAAAGCCCTACAGGCGGGACACCAAAAAAGTGCGGAACTCGAAAAACTCCTCAACGGGGGGAACTAACCCATGCTGGGGCAATACGCCCACGAGTTGAGCATCGCCACCCGGGGGCGTGCCTTTTACGAGATCACGCGTGAGGTCGATGCCCATGTAGATGCGGCTGGCTTTAAGACCGGTCTCGTCACACTACATGTTCGTCACACGTCGGCTTCGCTGCTGATTCAGGAAAACGCCGACCCAAGCGTCCGCACCGACCTTGAATCGATCTTCTCCCGCTTGGCCCCAGATGCCGATCCGGTTTACGAGCACAACTACGAGGGGGACGACGACATGGCGGCCCACGTCCGCACCGCGCTGACCAACGTCAACATCAGCATACCGATCTCCGGGGGTTCCATGGTTCTTGGCACTTGGCAAGGCATCTACCTCTGGGAACACCGCACCCACCCGCACTCCCGCCGCATTCACCTCCACATCACCGGAGAATGATTAAACC
>JAPPPH010000451.1:0-8697 GCA_028817635.1 Verrucomicrobiales bacterium
CCGTGGACTTCCCCGATTGCATCGGCGTCCGAGGCGATGTCCGTGACGAACATTCGGGTTCTCACCACATCCTCGAGACTGCCCCCCGTCTGGGTTAGCGCGGAGGTTATGATCTCAAAAATCCGTCGTGTTTGGGTCGCCGCATCATTGGGCGCGACGACTCGCCCCCTACGATCGATCGCCGTTGTGCCGGAAACAAAGATGTGTTCACCGGTGCGGACGGCGCGGCTGTAACCAACCTCCGATTCCCATTTCGCCCCGGATGAAATCAATCGTCGACTCATGGTTTAAGTTCCGCTTTCACGCGAAAGAATCGATCGTTTCCCGACTGCGGTTCCGTCACCCACTCGCTCTCGTACTGGCCCGGCTCTACGAGTGCCCGGTCAGTCCATTTGCCATCGACAGTAGTGGCTGACTGGACGTGAAAGCGGAAGCCGTGCCACGCAGGCCAACTGAACCGCAACCGCCCGTCAACCAACGATCGCAATCGAACGTCGAATTCCCGATCAAACAAGGCCGGGTTCGTGTGCATCGCCTGCTCGCGCGAATTGGGCCAGCCGTCCCGGTCTGGATCTCCAAGCCGATCTTCATCGAGCGAACCGAAGCTGGCCTGTTCCCACTCGTCGTCGAGGCCGTCGTTGTCGGCGTCGGTCAATACCGTGCCGCGAACGGTCAAATCGATTGAACTAAGCACGCCCGTGAATGACTCGGCCATGTCCGTGACAGCCACCGTCCAATCGCCCTTGGCCGGTTCGTAGAAAAACTGGTTGGACCAAAACACCCAGTCCGACCGCCACTCACTGCCGTCTGGCACGTTGGCCTGCAACACGCTGCGGGTGCCGGAGGGCGACGTGACCGTCAACCGGATGTCACCACGAATGGGGTGTTTCATGTCCACCCGGACACCGACCTGCTCGCATAGCAGCGTGTCCGGCACATTGATCACTGCACCCGTCTGCTCCAGAGCCAATTTGACCTTCACCCGTTCCTCGGCGGTGCTGGCCATGATCGTCCGGATTTTGTCGCCGTCGTCTTGCGAAATGAAAACCGCCGGGATGGAAACGAAATTCATGTCGCCGAGGATGAATCGCTCGTCGCCGCCGGTGTGGTTGTAAATCACCGCGAACACCGCCCCGGCATCGGCCGCGTGCTGCACTTTCTCGGAGAAAAACGCGCCCCCGCGCTGGATGAACGCCCCCGCGCCACTCAGGTCCGTCTCGATCGGTTTCAGGGCCTTGCCGACATCGATCAGAGGCAGGGCCTCGATAGGATCGTCCGGCACCAATCCGTTGCCCGGGCTGGCCCGAAACGTGTTCACCGCGCCCCCGAGAATCGTCTGCACAAGCAGGCCATCGTCCGGCACGTTGTTGAGTGAATCCTGTTTATACGTTTTCTCGACCAGCGGCCCGGCGTTGGCCCAGCGCTTGGCCAAGCGGACGGCCTCCCCGGCATCCGGAGTGCCGAAACCAGTGTTAATGCTGAAACGGTAACCGGCCGCATTCGCGCTGAGGAAGGGGTCGTCAATGTCGTACTGGCGCGAGGCATGAATCAGCACCTGCTGCACATCACGATAGGTCAGGTTCGGGTTCGCCTCGAGTAACAACGCCACGATGCCGGCGATCTGCGGCACCGAGTACGAGTTGCCGCCGCGATCGATCGCGTGGTAACTGCCCACCTCCCGGTCATTGACATCCGATTTGCGATTCCAGCCCAGCGCCCCCGTTCGGTCCGTGGAATACACGGGGTAATCCCCGCCGATTTCACCGATCAATCCGGTGCAAAGGATGCAGGCCCCGGCATTGCTGAACCCAGCCACGCGGCCATCGACCCCGATGGCGCCCACCGTCACCACGCGGGGATCGTTCGAGTAGCCGTCGTCCGACGCACTCCAGTCGCTGCTGCGATTGTTGCCGGTCACACGCACCATGATCACCCCCTTGCCGCCGCGGCCATTCTCGATCGCCTCGCGGATGGCCACTGCCTCGATCTCCGGAACCTCCAGTTGCGTGATTGAGCTTGAACCCCAACTGTGGTTTTGAACGTGAATCGCATCGACCCGGTGCTTGAACATGTTTGCCACCTCGAGTTCCGAACCAAAACTGTCGCCGGCATCCCACACGATTTCGCTGGCAAACCGCGCATCCGGCGATATCCCGGCCAGGCCCTTGGCATTGTTGTGCTTTGCCACGGCCAAACCGGCGACCACCGTGCCGTGGGCCTGTCTCGTGTTGAGCGGGTCGCCCTTAGCCTGATTGGTGGTGAAATTATAGTGCAAGGCCTCCGCACCCTGCCCCACAAACTCTGTATGTGCCAAGTCCACCCCGTCATCGGCGAAACCAATCACCACGCCCTTGCCGGTGGCCAGCGCCCACGCTTCACGGATGTTAAACTCCGGCCCGAGGATGGCGCCTGTTTCCGTGTCCCGATTCTCAAGCGTCCACTGCAGCGGGAAAAGCGGGTCGTTTGGGCGCTTGGCCAAGCGGGCCATTTTCTGCATCGGCCTGCGGCGAACCGGATGACTCACCTCCACCCCGTCGCGTTGGCCAAGCGCTTCGGCGGCAACCAGAGCATCGGGCACGGACCGCGCCTGAAGGACAAATAATCGGGGTGCGAACTCCTGAACCAATTCCAAGTTCAGCCCGGAGGTTGCCCGACCAAGCGCATGCCCCTTGGCCAAGCGCAGGATAATCTGTGAACCAAATCGAACGCGCGCCTCCGGCCGATCACGCTCGCGGGCCGGTTGCCAACGAGGCTCATTCTCCCGCTTGGCCAAGGGCTCCAACTCATACACAACCGGCCCCGGCGTTTTGAAGGTGAACTGCGTTCGCGGAACGCCCTCCACTGCCCCGGCCTCGGCGAGGGAGGAAAGAACCAGAAGCAGGCTACTAACGATGACGCGCAAATGCCCGTGCATGCGTTCACCCTAGCAAAGCCACCGGCACAAGCCCACACCAAGCTTGGTTTGCCCCAATTGAACAGGCACACTCGGCGCGTGACGACAGGAGCGGAACTGCTACAGGCATTGCGGGACTTTGAGACGGCCGTGGCTGCGGTGAACGAGGAACCGAAGCCGGATCTGATGGCGCACTTCAGCCGCATTGACGAGTTGACCGTCCAACTGCCCAGCGACACCGACGGCGAGTTGCTTCATTACCTCCACAAAAAAAGCTACGAGAAAGCCCGGCTCTTTCTCGAGGGCCGCCACGCTGAGATTCAAAAGGGCGGCTGTCTCCGGTAGCGGATTGCCATGCTCGACGACACCATCGCCGCCATCGCCACTCCGCTCGGTCAGGGCGGGCTCGCGATCATCCGCATCTCAGGCGAGAACGCCGTGACTGTTGGCGATGCCGTGTTCCGGCCACCGAACGGAGTGGACGATCACTTGGCCAAGGCGAATTCTCACACAATCCATTACGGCCACATCGTGCGCGAATCGCAACGGATCGACGAGGTGATGGTATCCGTCATGCGTGCCCCGGCGACGTTTACCCGCGAGGACATCGTCGAGATCAACTGTCACGGCGGGATGCAGTCAACCCGTGCGGTGCTCGACACCGTGCTCGGCGCCGGCGCGAGGCTGGCCCTGCCGGGGGAGTTCACCAAACGCGCGTTCCTTCACGGGCGAATCGATCTCACGCAGGCCGAGGCAGTTGCTGATTTGATCCACGCCCGGACCGACCTTGCCCTGAATGCCGCCAACGAGCAGCTCGCCGGGAAATTGTCGCAGCGGATCAACCAACTGCGCGACGACACCATGCACGTGCTGGCGCATGTCGAGGCGCACATCGATTTCCCCGACGAGGACATTGAGCCGGACACGATGGACGGCCTGCTAAAAAGACTCGAATCTTCGGAGACGTTCATCGATCAATTACTCGCCACAGCGAACGAGGGGCAACTTGTCCGGAAGGGAATCCGAGTGGCGATCGTCGGCCGGCCGAATGCCGGCAAGTCGAGTTTGTTGAACCAGCTGCTCGGGCACGACCGCGCCATCGTGTCAGACATCGCCGGCACGACCCGTGACACCATCTCGGAGGAGGCGCAGATTCGCGGCATCCCGGTCGTGTTTGTTGACACGGCCGGGCTGCAGGAAACCGAGGACGTGGTCGAGCAGGAGGGGGTGCGTCGAAGCCGGGCGTCGCTTGGCCAAGCAGACCTCGTGCTGCACGTGCTCGACGCCTCCGAGCCGCCCACCCCGGACACGGAAGCCCGTCTGGCCGAGTTGGCCGAACGCAACTGCATCGTTGTCCTGAACAAAAGCGACCTTCCGGCGCGGCTTGACCAAGCGGACACGCACGGAGGCCAAGCGGTGCCCGTTAGCTGCCTGAACGGCGATGGGATCGAGGAGTTAAAGGATGCCATTCGCGCCTCGGTCTGGGACGGGGAAATCACCTCGGAGATGCTTGAGGTGATGGTGAACTCCCGGCATCAGGAGGCTCTCAACCGTGCAAAGACCGCGCTTCAGACGGCGCTTGGCCAACTGCGAGAGGGGGCGGTACTCGACCTCGTGGCGGTGGACCTGAGGATTGCTACCAACGCCATCGGCGAGATCGTCGGCAAGACCACCACAGAGGATTTGCTCGACTCGATCTTCAGCACGTTTTGCATTGGCAAATAGTGATGGGCCAAATTCCTTGAAGCGCTCCCTGTTGGCGCGTAATTTCCCCAAGCATTCTCGGGCCGTTCATCCGGCTCGTGTACGAGTATGAAATTCTTCAGCGCATTCATCACCTTGTTTTTGCCGTGGCTGGTTTTGTCCGGCAAGTACGATGCCTCGTACATCGGCATGGGTGTGCTCTGCTCGGCGATGGTGGCGTGGTGGTGCAAGGATTTGCTGTTTCCCGGCGAGAACATTTCGATCGGCACCTGTGTGCGTCAGGGCATCCGCTTTATCCCCTATGCGTGCTGGCTTTTTTGGCAGATTGTTCTCTCTAACATACACGTCCTCAAGGTCGCCCTTTCGCCGCGAATGCATGATTTGATTTCGCCAAAGATGGTTCGGTTTAACACTGACGTGACGGAGGAGATTTCCAAGTTCGTACTCGCCAACTCCATCACACTGACCCCGGGTACAGTCACCGTACGTGTGGAGGGGCGCCGGTTCCTCGTTCATGCCCTGACGGAAAAGGCGGCCTCAGGCCTTCCTGGCGAATCCGACGAGATGGAACGCCGCATCATGAACGTCTTCGAGAAGAAAAGTTGAATTCGTTCATCACCATAGCAGGCGTTGGCCTGATCGGCCTGATGTTGCTCGTGCTTGTGCGGGTCATCAAGGGGCCGACGGTCATCGATCGACTGGTCGCGGTGAACGTGATCGGCACCAAGTCGATCGTGCTGCTGCTGTTTTCCGGCATCATCTTTGGCCAACTGGACATGTTTGTTGACATCGCACTGGGCTACGGTCTGCTCAACTTTATCGTCTCCATCGCCGCCTCCCGTTACTACCAGCACCGCCGTTCGCTCGAACAGAAAGGGCAGCCGTCCTGATGGAATACGTTGCGTATATTCTCATCGTGGTGGGGCTGCTTTTCTTCCTTGGCACCTCGATCGGGTTGTTGCGGTTCCCGGATTTTTACACGCGCATGCATGCTGCAGGAAAGGGCGACACCCTCTCGACGGTGCTGATTCTGGCCGGCTGTATTTTTGCCGTGGCCAGTGAGGGGAACATGAGTTGGCTGCTTGGCCTGAAGATTCTGCTGATTATCAACTTTGTATTCATCGGCAGTCCAACTGCCACCCACGCCATGATGGACGTCGGGGAGCGCGCCGGGGCCAAGCCGTGGAAAAAGAAAGGAGGCAGCCAGTAATGCCCGAGTTGCCCATCTGGCAGTTTGACACGCTGTTTCTGATCGCGGTGGTTCTATTCGGGATCACTGCGCTGGCGATGCAAAACCTGATGAGCGCGGCGATTGTGTTCGGCGCGTACAGCTTTTTGATGTGCCTCATTTGGACCGGCATGGGCGCGGTGGACGTGGCGTTCACCGAGGCCGCGGTCGGGGCCGGAGTGAGCACGGTCTTCATCGTTGCCACGATTTACAATACCGGCGTCTCGGCCAAGCCGAAGCATCCACGGGTTGGGTTCAAGCTGTTTGCCGGGGTGATCGCGGTGGCCACCGGTGCACTTCTGCTCAGCGCCCTGCCTGATTTTCCGGCATGGGGCGATCCCCAATCGCCAGTCAACGCCACCGTCGCGCCGTATTATATCGAAAACACGATCGAGGATGCCCGCGTCCCGAACATCGTGACCACAGTGCTGGCCGACTATCGGGGCTTTGACACGTTGCTGGAAACGGCGGTGGTCTTCATCGCCTGCATCGCGATCTACTCAATTCTTCGAGTCGACAGCGCAAAGGCAACTGTCGACGAGCCGGATATCATCGCCTCTCCCCCGGCGTACGACCCGACCGACAGCCTGATCATCCGTCAGGCTAGCCGCATCATGGTTCCGTTTATGCAAATCTTCGCCCTGTACGTGATCGCGCACGGCCACTACAGCCCGGGGGGCGGGTTTCAGGGTGGCGTGATTCTCGGTGCGAGTGTCATCCTGCTTTGCATTTCGTTTGACCTGAAGTTTGTCCTCCGGCAGTGGACGGAAAAGAAGATCATGCTCCTGACCGCCCTCGGTGTGCTGATCTATGCTGCGGTCGGTGTCGCCTGCATGTTCATGGGCGGGGACTACCTGAACTACAATGCGCTAGACCCCGTGTTGCCCGGGGACATGGCTTACGCGAGGTATTACGGGATTTTGCTGGTCGAGATCGGCGTCGGCGTCACGGTCATGTTCAGCATGATCGGCATCTACATGATTCTGGCCTCGAACGGCCGATTTAAACGAGGGTTGTAGCCATGGAAGAAATCGTTCCCAAGTTCAACTACATCGTCGTCGTGATTCTGATGATGACCGGCCTGTGGTCGATGCTGGCCCAGAGCAACCTCATCAAGAAATGCATCGGGATGGCCATCTTCCAAACCGGGATCATTCTGTTTTTCATTTCCATCGGAGCAAAGGATAACGCCTCCATCCCGATCGTCGCAAAGGAACCGGTAAACCAAGCGCTTGGCCAAGCGCACGCGCCGGAGGGATCACAGCCACAGGCCAAGCCCGAGTTGGCCGCCGCGAAGGCCAAGGACTATCCCAATCCGCCCGACGTCAACAAGTTAACCAACCCATTGACCCAGATCCTCATGCTCACCGCGATCGTGGTGGGCGTGGCCACGCTGGGCGTCGGTCTGGCCCTGGCCCAGAAAGTTTATCAACAACACAACTCATTCGATGAGGATGAGATTTTGGAAAACCAGACCAAGTGACCGAGCACCTGCCCATTCTGATCGTGTTGGCACCCCTGCTCGGGGCGGTGTTCGCTGCGTTGGCGAGTTGGTTTTGGCCAAAGCTATCATTCCCGGTCGTCCTGCTTGGCTTGGCAGTCTCGTGTGTCTCATCGATCCTGCTAATTTTTCAAATCCCGGAATCCGGCGTCATTCACTATCAACTCGGAGGCTGGGGGAAACAGGAAAAATATGCCGGCATGGTCGTCGGTATTCAGATCAGTGTCGACTTCCTGAACGGTCTCATCCTTGCCGCCGTCACGACCATTGCCCTGCTCACGGCCATCTATTCTCATCCAACCGTCGAGAGGGAGCTTAAGGGTCAACAACGCTACTATTTCTCGCTGTTTTCCCTGTTGGTGGCCGGCCTGCTCGGCATCACGATCACGGGCGATATTTTCAACCTGTACGTGTTTATGGAGATCGCCGCGCTATCCAGTTACGCGTTGATCGCCTACGGCAAAAAACGGGGCACAATGGCGTCGTTCAACTATCTCATCATGGGCACGATGGGTGCCTGCTTGTACCTGCTTGGAGTAGGTTTTGTGTTCGTCAAAGCCGGCACACTCAACATCGAAAACCTCTCAGAAATCATTCCCAACTCGCTGTTTTCATCTCAGGCCGTGTTCGTCGGGTTCGTGCTGATCATGGTCGGGGCATGGGCCAAGATGGCGTTCTTCCCGATGCACGGCTGGCTGCCAAACGCCTACACCTACGCACCGACCGCAAGCGGCGCCCTGCTGGCGCCCTTGGCCACAAAAGTCTCCGTGTACGCCATGCTGCGAATCATGATCACGGTGTACTCGGTGGACTACATCATCCAGTCACCAAACATCCAGACCACCGCCTTGTTGCTTTCGACCATTGCCATTTTGGTTGGGTCATTCTTTTCCCTCACGCAGACGAACCTCCGGAAGATCGCCTGTTACTTTATCGTCTCGGAGATCGGCTACATGGTGGGCGGCGCTTGGCTGGCCAACGAACCCGGCCTTAAGGGAGCGATCTACCACGTGGTTGCGGATGCTGCGATGACCTCGGCGATTTTTATGGTCATCGGCTGTATCATTTACCGGCTTGGCCAAGCGGACCTCAAAAAGCTCGACGGACTGTTCTACAAGATGCCGGTGACGTTTATCGCGCTGGTCATCACCATGGCGGCGCTGATCGGGGTGCCGCCAACCTGCGGTTTCTTCAGTAAATTTTATTTGATCGAAGGTGCGGCCCAAGCAGGCACTTGGCACTTCGTCATCGCCCTGCTGATCTCGAGTCTGGTCAAGGCCATCATCCTCTTTCGCATCATTGAGATCGGCTACAATAAAGTGCCCAACCCGGCCAAGGAGGGCAACAAAGCCATCCCACGAGAGGAGGCAC
>JAPPPH010000451.1:8707-12607 GCA_028817635.1 Verrucomicrobiales bacterium
GCACCGCTCACGATGCTAATCCCGACGGCGGTCGTTGCGCTTGGCCTGATCGCGCTTGGCTTGGCCACGGACACGTTGATCACCGACTTCATCGCGAACGTCGTCCCGGAAATTCCCGCCTCATAAAACATGGAACCAATCACATCAACCATCCCCCTATGGATCGTCCTCATCTCCCTGATGGCGGCGGTCGGGATTACGGTTTGTGGACGAATTCCAAACCTTCGGGAATCGATCATCTTTCTCGCGGCGGGCTTGAAACTGATACTGCTTTTATCGCTGACTACGAATGTCCTGGCCGGTGAAATCTATGAATTCAACGTCATCAACTTACTCCGGGATGTTGGGCTGTCATTCAGGGTTGATGCCGCAGGACTTCTGTTCGCATTGGTGTCGGTGACATTATGGATTCCGGTGACGATCTATTCGATCGGCCTGCTCCGCACCAATGACGACCGGGCGCAAACCCGGTTTTATGCCTGCTTCGCCATCGCGATTTCCTCGGCGGTCGGTGTCGCCTTCTCAGCCAATCTGCTGACGTTGTTTATTTTTTATGAAATCCTGTCACTCTCGACCTATCCACTCGTCACCCACAATCAGGATGACGAAGCCATCAAGGGCGGTCGAAAGTATCTCATCTATCTTCTCACCACTTCAGTCGGCTTGGCGCTGCCGGCGATGATCATTGTTTACCAGCAGACCGGCTCGCTGGACTTTACCGGAGGCGGTGTTGCCTTCCCGGATACCACCAGCACGCTGATGCTTTCCGTCTTGCTGGTGATGTTTCTCTACGGTTTTGCCAAGGCCGGCCTGATGCCGTTTCACGCTTGGCTCCCGGGCGCAATGGTGGCCCCGGCCCCGGTCAGCGCGCTGCTGCACGCGGTTGCCGTGGTCAAGGTGGGAGTCTTCACGATCTTCCGCGTGATGACCGGGATCTTTGGCATCGAGCGCTTGGCCAACGCTCCCTCGCTCACAACCATCATCTGCATCCTTGCAGGCATCACGTTGATCGTCGCCTCGCTCATCGCGTTGACGCAGGACAATCTCAAGGCGCGCCTGGCCTACTCCACCGTCGGCCAACTCTCCTACATCATCCTCGGGGTCGGCTTGGCCACCAAGAGCGGCGTCGCTGGGGCGATGCTACATATCCCCATGCATGCGGTGGGCAAAATCACCTTGTTCCTTTGTGCCGGGGCGATTTATGAAGCGTGCGGAGCCAAATACATCAGCCAGATGCACGGGATTGGGCGAAAAATACCGCTCACGATGACCGCGTTTTTTGTCGGATCACTCTGTGTCATTGGCCTGCCGCCGACCGGCGGTTTCATCAGCAAGTGGCACCTACTCAACGGCACATTGGATTCCAGCCAGCAATGGGCGTTCGCCATCTTTTTGGTCAGTTCACTCCTGAACGCAGCCTACTTTCTCCCGATCGTTTACAAGGCCTTTTTTGCCCCGTCATCAGACGAAGTGAAATTCGCGAAAGCCGCTGAGCCATCGATGTTGATGGTCGTCCCGATGTTGATCACCGCAACAGGATGCTTGCTGGTCTTCTTCTTCTCCAACACCCTGTACCAGTTCGCAGAGCAGTTTTTGAACGTGTACGCAAAAAGCAACTAACTCATGGCCACTCAGAAAAAAGCGACACGCAATGGAACCGGCACAAAAAAATCGGTAACAAAAACATCGTCCGATCAGGTGGAAACCCTGCCTCTCAGCCCACGGTTTTGGAAAGTAATCCTGACAGCCTGTGCCGTGACAGTGTTGCTTGAACTACTCATGCTTTTCGGGGCGCTGGGAGGGGCGCATCGGCACGATCATTTTGAGAGCGAGAAAGGGAATTCCGTGTTGGCAGCGTTCAGCAATTGGTTTGGTTTTTACGGTTTATACGGACTAATGGCCTGCGTGGGCTCCGTTTTATTGGCAAAAGGATTGAGCGTTTTCCTGAAGGCAAAAGAGGATTATTATGATGGGACTCCTTAACACCATCCCTCCAGCACTGCTGCTCATCGTTGGAGCGTTCGCCCTGCTGGTGTTGCCGGCGACTGCCCGTAAAGTCGGTGCCATCGCGCTGGCAGCCATAGGCTTTTTTGCGATCCGGGATTTAAGCGAAGACGCTGAGTTGGAATTGGATTTTTTGGGACACACACTCCAACTGTTTCGTGTCGATTCCACCAGCAAGGCCTTCGGTTACATCTTCACACTTAGTGCGTTTGGAGCATTCATTTTTTCTTGGAGTGAACGATGCCGCCTACAAAACACTGCTGCCTTGGTTTATATCGGTAGTGCCCTCGGGGTCGTTTTCGCCGGTGACATGATCAGTTGGTATCTTTTTTGGGAAATGATGGCCATCTCCTCCACCTTTCTCGTGCTCGCCCGCAACACCGAGACATCACGGCTGGCCGCACAACGATACATTCTCGTTCACTTGGCCGGCGGCTTGGTTTTGTTGGCGGGTATCCTACTGGCTATCCACGAAACCAACTCAGTCGCGTTTACTCAGGAGGTCATTCAACAAAACACCACCGCCAAATGGCTCATCCTGATCGGCATCCTGATCAACGCGGCCGCGGTCCCCTTCTCCAGTTGGCTGCCAGATGCCTACCCCGAGTCAACCGTCTTTGGAGGCATCGTTCTCAGCGCCTACACCACAAAGACAGCAGTCTACACTCTGGTTCGCGGATTCCCGGGCGAGGAAATCCTGATTCCCATCGGCTGCGTCATGGCCATTTATGGCATCATTTACGCGCTGCTCGAAAACGATGTGCGGCGCATATTGGCCTACAGCATTGTTAACCAGATCGGTTTCATGGTTTGCGGTGTGGGTGTCGGCACGAAACTGGCCATCGCCGGTGTGGTGGCCCATGCGTTTTGCCACATCATCTACAAAGCCCTGCTTTGGATGTCGATCGGGGCTGTGCTCCATCGCACCGGTAAAAGCAAATGCACCGAGTTGGGAGGGTTATACAAATCCATGCCCATCACCATGATGATGGCGATCATCGGCGCACTTTCCATTTCCGCAGTCCCGTTGACTTGTGGGTTTGTTAGCAAAACCCTCATCACAGCTGCCACAGAACAACAGCATTACCTCTGGGCTTGGTATGCACTCGAGGTGGCTTCAGCCGGGGTGTTCGTCTATGCCTGCATTCCATTCTACACATTTTTCAACGTCGACCGGGGGCTCCGGCCCAAGGAGGCCCCACGCGCGATGATCGCAGGCATGGCCCTGATGGCTTTTCTCTGTATCTACCTCGGGCTCAACCCCGGGCATTTGTACAAAAACCTCCCCCACGGCGATGTCTTGGCTGAGAAAGCCTCGTTTTATTACACCTACATAAAGAGCTTCGATAAAGTCGTCACCGTGCTCCAGATGTTGCTGTTTTCCGCGCTCATGTTTTTCATTCTCCTGCCCATCCTAAAGCGTACGCCAACCCTCTCCATCGATTTCGACTGGTTTTATCGTAAGGGCGCCAAGCTGTTTTACGATGCGATGGACAAGGCATTTAACAGCCTCAACAAGGCGGCGGAGCGCTTGGTCATCAAGACTTTCCTACCTGCCCTCGCACAATTCGTGATTGTTGCTCCTGCAACGTTGACAGTGATGCTGCTGCGTCCCGTCTGGAGAGAATCGCTGGACGCTGACGAGAAGAGCATCCAGAAACGGGAACAGGAACTGATCGCCAGATTCTCATCCGGCACATTCCCCGTGGCGTACTCTGCCATTTTTGTCCTGATCTTCATCGGACTCCTCGTCCTGATAGGCCGAGTGACCGGCTAAACCAAGCGCTTGGCCAAGCGCGCGCGGCTTTGGCTCTTGCTTTTTCATCTGTGTGCGTTGAGAGTCCCGGACGTAGATCCTCAATCATGCTCCAATGAAAACCTCACATACACCTAATC
>JAPPPH010000451.1:12617-14976 GCA_028817635.1 Verrucomicrobiales bacterium
CACCTAATCCGCTTGGCTGTTTTTTTCTCGGCCTGTCACTCCTCCTTGGACTCTCCCCGACCACCGCCCGGGCGGACATCACCGGTCAATGGAACTTCACCGACGGCCTTTCCGCCGAGATTGGGCAGGATCTCGAATGGAATTTTGACCAAGGCGAGGCCAAGTTCGGGAAAGGCAGCGAGTTTCGCCTGAAACCGCTCGATGGCAAGGACCCAATGGTGATGAGCTTTCCAAACAGCGACCCCGACTCAGATTTTACCGGACTGGACGTGTACCACGGCGGCGAGCCCAACGGCGGTTCCGACTGGCTGCTGAACCAGTACACCGTCATTGCCGACCTGTATTACTCCGTGCGCTCCTACAACAAGCCAAGGGCGTTGGTGGCCCTGAACGATTTCGAGGGGGCGCAATTCCTGATCGGCACCTCAAACGGGATCGGCAGCCGCACATTCTCCGGCAAACTCCGGCCCAACCGCTGGTATCGCGTGGCGTTAACCGTCGATCACGTATCCGGTGAAGCCAACTACTACGTCAACGGCGAACATGTTGGCACCGAGCAGATCGGCAAGGCGCAGGACGACACTGGCAAGTACGCCATGGAGGATGTCTTTTACCTGCTCAAGCACAACTCGGACACATTCGGGGGATTCATCAGCAGCCTGCAGTTTCGTGACGAGGCCGCCCCGGCCGCCGTCATCGCAGAGCTTGGCCAAGCCGATGCCGACGGCATTCCATCCGAGCCACCGGCCAAGCCATACTTGGTCTCTGTCTCCCCCAAGCCGACACCCTTCCGACGGCCCGTCCCGACCGACATCCTCCCGAACACCCCGATCCGATGCAGTCTCAAGGACGGCCAGGCCAAGCTCAAGGAATCAACAGCCAAGCTCTGGCTGAACAACAAAGAACTGACGGTCTTGGCCAAGCGCGAAGAGGATCTCGTCACCCTCTCAGCCCAGCCGGAGTCGCTGCTGGAACCGCTTGGCAATTACGAGGTGGTCGTAAAGTTCGATGACAGCAACGGAGAAACGCACACGAAAAAATGGCGATTCACTGTGACCGATTTTCAAAAACTACCCGCAGCAACCGCCCTGCCGATCGATGCCGGGACCGAGCCCGGTTTTCTCGTCCGCTCCGTCCAGGCCCCGGCCGAAGCCGCAATCCAGCACGACTTCAAGCGAGCCGTTTACCAACTCGAAGGCATCCTGAAAGACACGGAGGGTAACGCCGTGAAAAACACCGCGTTTCCCAGCGAAGATGACAGCGGATTCGACCTATTCGATGTCATCGACTTTCAAAAGGAAGGCTCCCCATTTGGCCATTTTGAGTTGGATGACTTTTTCCCCGGCATCCCGGGCGAGGAGGATCACGACACAAATTTCAGCACAGAAATTCTCACTTACCTCGCGTTAACGCCCGGGACACACCGACTCGGGGTAACCGTCCATGTTGGCAAACCTGATCAAAACGACGAGGATCGTTTCAAGGTCTTCACCGCCGCCAACCCAAGGGATCGGTTCGCGCAAGAAATTGGCGACTTCGAGCTAACCCTGCTTGGCTATCGGGAGGGACCAAACGATTGCTCCTTCGATTTCACCGTGGAAAAGGAAGGGCTTTACCCGTTCCGAATCGTGTACTGGAACAAGTCACAAAACGCCGCGCTTGAATTTTACTCGATCGACCTCGAGACCGAAGAACGTGTGCTCATCAATGACACGGAAAATGACAACGCCATCCCCGCATTCACTTCTGTCGGGCAAGCCCGGACACCCTACGTAGCGCTGGCCAGCCCCGCCCCCAATACATCCGGCATCAGCAAGGTCAACCCGATCTCGATCGTCCTTGCCGATGACGAAACCAAGGTCGATCCCGACTCCGTCAAGCTGTACGTCAACCGGCGCCGCTCCAAGCCAACCATCACGACCGAAGGTCGACACACGTTCATCCATTTTCAACCCGAGCACAAAAGCCTGAGCGAACTCGACTACGCAGTGAAACTGACCTTCAAAGACTCAAAAGGCACCACCATCACGCGCGAATGGAATTTCAGTGTGGACGCCCGCGACAAGATTGAGATCACCGGCTACTGGAATTTCAGCAGCGGCCTCAAGGCCGCTATCGGCAATCCGCTGCAGTATCTCGACGGCGAAAAGGGAGCCACGGCCAACGCCACCGAATTCGGCTCCACAGGTGATTTTGGCATCCCGGACATCGACGGGAAAAGCACCACCGTGATGAAGGTCGGCCACGTGGGAGCGAACGCAAATTTTGGCTATCTCATGGATCACGGCATCACGCCAAACGGTGGAGGTAAAAAGGTCAACCAGTATACCGTTATTTACGACATCTATTTCACCGGGGG
>JAPPPH010000389.1 GCA_028817635.1 Verrucomicrobiales bacterium
TGACCTATCTGACCAAGAACAGCAGCGGTTGGTATCACGTAGGTTACAAGCACAACATGGAACATCCTGATGGAGCCGCGAACATCGTTTTTATGGATTCACACGTGGAATCGAGAAAGAAGAATAACATCGATGATATTGTAATGGACTTTAAGAAAAAACGCCGACGCAGATAGACGGATATGCTCTAATCACTAGAAAAAGGTTCTGAATATACTGAAAGCTTTCACAAAAAATGAAACACATACTAAATCACAAAATAATGAGTCGTTTGCTTATGATTGCGGGCGTGGCGTTCTGGTCGCTTCTGGGTGGTACTACGCTTGCGCAGGAACAGGTGCTTATTTTTCAGGACACCTTTGAGGTCTCAGAGGCGGAAACGACCGATCTTGGTTTCGAGAACGACGAAAGGCAGAGCGGAGCGCTGGGCGCGACTACTTATTCCGATTCGTCAGAGGATTTGACTGTTATCAACTCGGAATGGGCTCCCGGCAAGTTGAGTCTTTTCCCTGGGCCGGCCAGCGAGTGGGTGGCGGTCTCCCCGGATCACAACTTCGCCTTCGGCAGTCCGTTTACCATAGAGTTCGAGGTCGATGCCGGCGTCGATGACGAGGACAACGCCTCGGGCGACTGGGCTGCAATCGTGTTTGGGGCCACATCGAAAAACTCGTGGGTCATCAGTGCGGACGGCTTTGGGATTCTGTTCCGCAACAACGGCGATATCCAGGTGTTTGACGGCGGTGACAGCATCTACGGGGGTAACGGCGGTTTCGCCGACGGTATTCCGAAGGACGACCTTGAGGTTCGCATCGAGGTTGAGGTGGATAGTTTCGATGGAAAATCACCCGCCACGATCCGGATGTTTATTAATGAAGAGGCCGCTGTCATCACAGCGGACGGCGCCACTGAATACGTCAAGGCCGCTGGTTTCAGGGCCAACTTCATCACGATGCTGGGAGGTGCATTCGGCGGCAATGCATGGCAACACACCTTTGATAACCTAAAAGTCTCGGCAGCTCCTGCCATTGACGTCTCACCAACCCAGATGAATGCCATTGCCGGAGACACAACGGACGAAATTACTGTCTCAGTTCCGAAGTCGCTTATTCAGGCTGGTGTGGTTGAGGTCACCGCGGAAAGCCTAACTCCGGCCATCGTTGGCATTGAGGGAGCGGGAGATAATGGCAAGTTGGTGTTGTCTTTCGCCGATGCCAGCCGAACTAGTGGTAAGTTTAAGTTAAATGCGCTTCGAGGTGGAGTCGGCAGCGTACAACTCTCAAGTGATCAGGCAGGTTTTCAGGCCAAGACCATAAAAGTGCTCGCAGCTAGCGGATTTGGTGTCGAGCAGGTGGTTTTCTTGGACACATTTGACACGTCTTCCGAGGACTGGGATGTGAATTTTGAGAACGATGGAGGTCGCCAAGCTGGCACGGCCGGCATTCTAGATTATGTCGAGGCGGAGGCCAGTGCTGCGGGTGGTGCTGCTGATGAGTTCACGATCGTGAACCCAGATTGGGCAGAGGGCAAATTGTACATCTCAGGCCAGAATGTGTCGCCTGATTACAATTTTATCGATGGCCCGGAGTTTGAAATCTCCTTCAAGGTGCATCCCGGATCGAACAATGATTTTTACGACTCGCCGGACTGGGCCGCTGTTGTGTTTGGTGCGACGGAAAAGAACAAGTTTGTCAATGCCTCCGATGGATTCGGTATCTTGTTCCGCAATGACGGGCGGGTGCAGGTTTTTGACGGGGCAGTAGCCATATATGGAAGCCCGGAGATCGGCACATTGCCTGAAGGCGAACTGGACGTGCGAATCACTTCTAGTTCAATCAACTTTGCCGGCGCGCCGGCCACGATTCGAATGTGGATCAACGGCGAAGAATCGCCGCTAAGCAACTCATCAATGGAGTACACCAAGCAGGGTGGTTTCCATGCAAACAATATATCCCTGCTTGGCTACGGTGCCGAGCTTGAGCACACATTCGACGATTTCAAAGTAGTCGCAGATGCGTGTGTCTCAGCCACATTGGTCAACGCCGAACTTGGGCCAGGCGAGGATGAAACCCAAATCACTGTCAAGGTGCCGGTCGGTCTGATTGAAAACGAAGGTGCGGTAGTCACACTTAGCAGCAGCAATCCAAGCGTGGCCATCCCCGATGACAACGCCGACGGTACGATTAAACTGACTTTTGCCAAGGGCGGTCCAAACACCAAGACGGTGGACGTGGCGATACTTGGCAGTGGCCAGGCGGCATTTACATTGTCGGTTGACTCGGGTGTCTGCATTGGCGACCCGGTTTTCCTGACTAAGCGCTCAGCTTTTGTTATGAATCCAAGTTTTGAGGCACACCCTCCTGCCGCAGATTGGCCGCACTATGGCCCGGTCGAGGCTTGGTCCGGTGCCAGTGGCGTGAACATTGGCGGGCCGTTCAACGACAACGGCATCACGCCGGACCGCAATCAGGTAGGTTTTGCCCAGGGTTCCAGGTCGGTAACCCAGACGATCACCGGGCTGATCCCCGAAAAACAGTACTGGCTGCAATTCCACTACAATCGACGCGCTTGCTGCGGCGATTCAACCATCGACTTGATCGTTGAAATTGATGGTGAAGAGCTTGCGCGACACAAGTCGATAAAGGCTGTGGGCAATGCTGGCTATCACAGCAAGACAGTCGTTTTCACCCCGGAAACCGACACCGCCACGGTGGTGTTACGGGGCGAGGCGGCGGGCGACGCTACGATGATTTATGACGCCGTTTCCATTGTCCAACGTGACGAGGGCAACGTCATCGTTATGAACCCAAGCTTCGAAGCGAGTGGCACACCTCCTTGGCCAGGCTACATCCAACCCAAGCTGATTGCGGGTTGGGTAGGCACTGGAAATTACGGCGTTAATTTCAACGGTCTAGGCCCGTTCGCCAATAATGGCAAGGCGGAGGATCAGGATTTGGTCGCCTTTTTGCAGGGAGGGAGTTCGCTGAGCCAGATGATTTCCGGCCTGGTGTCGGGCGAAAAATACGAAGTGCGATTTGCCTGCAACGCCCGTGAGGGAAATACGCCTACGCTTGTTGTCAAGGTCGACGACCAAGTATTGCTGGAGGAGTCAATCTC
>JAPPPH010000480.1 GCA_028817635.1 Verrucomicrobiales bacterium
TCTCCGATGCGGAGACGACTCTAGCCGACTTGTTGCGGAGTCCGCTTGGCCAAGGTGGTTTCGCGGAGATGGCCCCAAACCTGAGCAGCGAAAACCTGCTGGCGATCGTTGGCCCGGTGTCGTTTCTGTTTGGTGCCGGGTTATTTTTTGCCCTGCTGGATCAGTGGAAGGTTACGTTGCCGGAGATGCGGCTGGTCGGTGGTGGGGTACTGGTGTTGGCTTCGGCATTGCCGTTGCTTTTGGGTTTCGTTTTGGCCAAGCCGTATCCGGTGGCCGATCCGCCGTATCACCCACCGCGGCTTCAATATTTGAAAACCATCCCGGCGAATCATGGATTGCAGGAGTTGAGGCACGACGATTTGTTGATGAGCGATTTGCCCTGGGCTGTGGCGTGGTATGGGGGGCAGGACAGCCTGTGGTTGACTCGTACGGTGCAGCCGGATTTTTACAGGCTGAATGACGAATTCCGTCCGGTTCGGGGCCTGTATTTCACCGAGATGACGACAGATCAGCGGTACGTGAGCCGGGTATTTGCCCCCAATGCCTCGAATTGGGAGCGGTTTGTGCTAACGATGCAGGTAAACGGGGAGTTGCCTGACGGGTTCCCGTTACTCGGGGTGGATGATGCGTTTTCGCCCCGTCAATGGCTGCTTTTTGCCGTCCCGGAGTCGACACCGTAACCGAGTGATGGCGGGTGGTTTACGAAAGTTAAAAATGCCAAAAAAACCTGTGATTGATGTTGACAGTATCTTTTTTGAAACGAAGAATGTCCGTCCTTCCGACCTCAGCGGGGGTCGTTGGTGTCGGAATGGCTTCAATCATCAGCTTATGAAAAAAAGAGTGATTACCTTGGGCGTCGCGGCGTTGGGTGTAGCCGGTGCCCAAGCTGCCGATGGAAAAATTTGGGAAGTGAGCGCTTCCCTGAAAGGCTTTTACGACGACAACTACACGACTTCGCCCGATGATCTCGCTGAAGAGAGCTGGGGTATTGAGGTCAGCCCCGGAGTGAGCTTGAGCTACGGGCAAGGCACCGACCTTGAGATCAACGCCGGATATGCCTACGGGCTTCGTTGGTACAACGACCGCGCTGGCGACGATCAGGATCACGGTCACGAACTGGCTTTAAACCTCAACAAGGCGTTTTCGGAGACATCAAACCTGTTGCTTTCAGAATCATTCGTTGTTGCACAGGAACCGGAAGTGCTCGACCCCAGTCTTTCGTTCCCGCTTCGCACCGAGGGTGATAACATTCGCAATACATTTCAGGCCGGTTACAAACAGGCACTGATCGGGAATTTCCTGGGAGAGATTGGCTACTCCAATTCATTGTTCGACTACGACGAAGAATATCACTCTGCGTTGTTGAACCGCCAAAACAACTCGGTGAACGTGGAGGGTTCGTATTACTTCGATCGCCTGACGGAACTGAGCGTGGGTTACCGATTCTCCTCAACAGACTTTGATGGCTCAGACTTGCAGGTCCCCGGTTTGGATTTTCTGGCCGACGCCCGCGACAGCTATTCTCACTTTGCCTACGTCGGTGTGAAACGAACCTTGGCCAACCAGTATCAGGCACAGGCGCGTGCCGGTGTACAGTTTGCCGATTACCACAATGCCGACCTCATGGAGGGTATTATTCCGGATGACGAAACCAGCCCATACGTCGATGCTCGCTTGGCTTGGACCTACGCGGAGAACAGCACGTTGGTAGGTGGTGTCACCCTCATGCGTGGTGCGACTGACCTGCAGGCGGCCGATCAGGAAACGGCTGCCGTGTACGCCCAGTTGACCCATCGATTCACCGACTTGAGCCCGGACTTGTACGGTTCGCTGACCGGACGGTTCCAAAATGGTGAGATCAGCGGTGGCGGTGATAAGTTGGACGGCAAAGAGGAGGATTTGTTGCTCCTCGGCGTGAGTCTCTCGTACAACATCACGGAGAGCATCTGGGCGGAGATCGCCTACAACTACGACGAACTCGACTCCGACATTCCTCGCCGCAGTTTTGAGCGGAACTACCTGTCCTTTGGAATTGGGGCTCGCTACTAATTTAAGACAAAAACCTTGCACGGGAGGCCAGAAATGTTTATCTGGCCTCCCTTTTTTTTCGCAATAAGATAAATGGAACGAAAACCCGGGACAGAACACTCCTCCGACAAGCTTCACATACTTGATTATTGGCGCATTATTCGGGTGCGCATCGCGACCATTCTGCTTGTCTTCCTCCTCACGGCCATCACGACTACCGTGGTGACGTTTTTGATACCGGAAACGTACATGAGCCTTTCCCGGATTGCGGTGGAAAAGGACACCTCGGACATCGCCCCGTTGATGGGCGTGCAGGCAACTCAGAGTTCGTTCGATCCCTACTTTATCTCAACCGAGTTTGAAAAAATACAATCTCAGGTGGTCTTGGACGAAGTAGTGAACTCTTGTGAACTGAGAGAGAAGTGGAAAGATCACTATGGAGGCAATCCGTTGACCAAGCTACAGGCGCGGAAGCACCTGGAAAAAGTCATCGATGTCAGCCAGTATCGGAACACCAGCATTATCGAGTTACGTGCCTACGACGGTGACGAGACTTTGGCGCGGGATATCGCGCAGGCACTGGCTGAGGAATACGAAAAATATCGATCCACTCTGCAACAAAAACGGGTCAAGGCTGGCATTGAAAAACTCCGGGAGCGGATGGAGAAAACCAATGAAGAGATTTCCGCGATGCAGGCAAACGTCGATACTCTTCGGGTTCAACTGGGGATTTCTGACGCGGCGGGTGAAGACAGTTACTCCATCGTGGAGCCCGAAATTGTAAGACGCTATGAGTCGGAGTTAATTACAGCAAAGGGCCTTTACACCCAGCAGGCTACCCTCCTGCAGGGTTTGCAGGGCCAGAGTTCAGGGGAGCTTCGGGAGTCGATCATGACGGCTCATCCGGATGCCCAATTGGATGCCTTAATTCGTGAATACCAAACCGGCCAAACGACATTGGCGAACAAGAGTATCGATCTGGGCGAGGGGCATCCAACCATCAAGAGCTTAAAGGCGGCGTTGGACAGCTTAAATGATCAGATCGACAACCGAATTCAGGGTATTCTTGCCGGGTTGGAGTTGA
>JAPPPH010000011.1 GCA_028817635.1 Verrucomicrobiales bacterium
ACGGCAATGTGATGTTGACGGATAGCCGTGTTAGCGCAGAGGCGGGACAGGATGGAGGCAACATCGAAGTACGCTCACCGGATATATTTGTGCTGCAAAGAAGCGGGATCGTGGCCAATGCTATCCACGGCAACGGGGGCAACATCGCAGTCGCGGCGGAGGGCTATTTGCCTTCGCTGGAAAGTGTGGTGAGTGCGTCGAGCGAATTTGGACTTGAGGGGAGTGTTGAGATAGACACGCCGGAAACGAACGTGGGCGCGGGATTGTCGATCCTGCCGGACAACCTGATGGAGGGGGAGGTGAGCATCGCCGAGCGGTGCGCGTTAAGGCTGCAGGGAGACACGAGCAGTTTTTTCATCAACGGCACCGGGGGGCTTTCCGAATACTCGAGCGAAAACTATCTACCATCGCTGCTCGCCCCGGAAGAAAAGGAATAGCCCTTGGCCAAGCGGGGCCGGGAATTTCGAACACCGAAAAAGGAACGCTGAAATCTGAACAGGGAAAGGTAGGGACGGCTGTCTCAGCCGTCCTAAGATCGAGACACGGATTTTCACAGATCATTATAGACCTTAAATATCTGGTCAGGGGAGGATACGCTGCTGGCGTGTGTCGGCTGTCGGCTCGCCGGGCGCCGGTTACTTGTTTGGCGGCTCGCCAAAAAACGCATGCGAGCCGCATGCGCTCCCCGTGGGCATCAGCGGGTACCTAAACGCAGAGCGCGCGGAGGCGCTGAGTACCACAGAGGATTTTTGAGAATCTGAATTTCGAATTTGTTTAGGGTTTCGAATTTAGGACTTTGGATTTAACAACCAAGCGCTTGGCCAAGCGATCTGGTTTTGGTCCACGTTGGAGTTGGTTGTTCGGTCTGGCCTCTAAACGACTTGTGATGGGGCGGAGGTGGTGTAACGCTTCGCGGGGGTGATCCTGTTTTCGAAAAATAACTTCAGGTTAATAGCTGGCTGGCTATTGGTTTCGCTTGGCTTGGCAGGGTGTGATTTTCAATCTACACGAATAAGTGATTCGTCCGCGCCTGAGCGGGAGGATGCGAATCGCATTAATCGGTTTTGGTTTGAGTACAAGTGGAAACCGGAACCGGGCTTTCGGTTGTGGGAGAGGGATGGCGATGGTATTTGGACTGAGATTTATCCTTCCGGTTTTCGGTCCACGTTCGGCGGGAGTGAGCGCATGAAGGTGAGGGGTATCTCCGGGGATTTTGTCGTGAAATACAAAGGGGACGAGGGAGTGACCGGCACAGAGAATGGCGACTTCGGGGTGTTCATTCCGGATTTCGACGGCGAACGGAGGCCGATCTATTTTGTGCACAAACAAAACGGAAGATGGGTGCCGGAGAAATCCGAGCTGTTCATGAATGTGCTGGAGTTGCGCGACGGGACGGAGTTGTTGACGTTTCCGTATGACGTGCCCCCACGGCGCGAGGGCGTTGAAGTGAACGATGATTTTTAGCATGAGAAATTGGACTGTTTTGGCCGCCGTGTTTTCGATCGCGGCGGGTATGTTTGGCGCGGAGCCGGCTTCGCCGGTACGCATGGCGATGCAGGGGTTTGTCGACCGCAAGGTGATCTCCGGTGGGGTGACGATCGTGGCGACAAAGGACAAGCTGCTGCAACTGGAGACCGTGGGGTATTCGGACTTGGCCAAGCGCGAGGCGATGCGTGAGGATCACCTGTTCTGGATCGCCAGCATGACCAAGCCCTTGGCCGGCGTGTGCATTCTGATGCTGCAGGAGGAGGGGAAACTGTCCGTAGAGGACGCCGTTGAAAAACACCTGCCGGAATTCAAGGGAAAATGGATGGTCAGCGAGCGGGCAAAGGATCGCCTGGTTTTGGAACGGCCGCCGCGGCCGATCACGATTCATGATTTGCTTACGCACACCTCCGGCCAGCCCAATGTGTCCTCGCCAAGGAGCAACAGTACTCTCGCGGAGTTGGTGATGTCGTATTCGAAGGTGCCACTAAATTTCGAGCCCGGCACACGCTGGCAGTACAGCAACTCTGGCATCAACACGCTTGGTCGGATCGTGGAGGTCGTGAGTGGCGAGCGGTTCGAGGATTTTTTGCAGAAACGAATTTTGGATCCGTGCGGCATGAGTGACACGACGTTTTGGCCGAATGAAAAACAGGCCAAGCGCTTGGCCAAGACGTATCGTGCGGTCGATGGCAAGTTGGAGGAGGCCGGGATTTATTTCGTCAGAGGCGGGTTAAGTGACCGGAGTCGCACTCCGTACCCGGCGGGTGGGCTGTTTTCCACGGCGCGGGATATGATGCGTTTTTATCAAATGATGCTTCACGGCGGGGTGGCCAACGACCAACGATTGCTGAAGAAGAAATCGGTCAAGGAACTGACACGCACACAGACGGGTGACATTGAGACCGGATTTGTTACCGGGATGAGTTGGGGTCTCGGTTTTCAGGTGGTGAAGGAGCCTCAAGGCGTGACTGCGATGGTGTCGCCCGGCACGTATGGCCACGGCGGGGCGTACGCCACGAATAGCTGGGCTGACCCGAAAACCGGGCTGATTTATATCTTGATGATCCAGCGTGCCGGCTTTCCGAACGCCGACAATTCCCCGGTGCGAAAGGCTTTCCAGCAGGCCGCCACAGACCAGTTCGCCCGTTGATGATTTTGAGTGGGTTCGATTTCGCTATGAACCCGGATGCGGATCGGTTTGGCGGGGTGGGGCGGCTTTTTGGCGAGACGGGCTTGAGCTCGCTTGGCCAAGCGCGCGTTTGTGTTGTCGGTGTCGGCGGAGTGGGGTCGTGGGTGGTGGAGGCCTTGGCCCGCTCGGGAGTGGGTGCGCTGACGCTGGTGGATCTCGACGAGGTGTGTGTCACAAATGTGAACCGTCAACTACCAGCGCTGGACGGGGGTTTTGGTAAATTTAAGGTAGAGGAATTGGCCAAGCGCGTGAAGCTGATTTCCCCCAATTGCAAGGTCGAGGCTAAGACCGAGTTTTTTAATGAAACTACCTGCGCTGGGATTTTGTCGGGCGGTTTTGAGTTCGTGGTGGATGCCATTGACAATGTCCGAAACAAGGTTTTGCTGATCGCCGAATGCTGTCGGCGAGGGATTACAGT
>JAPPPH010000061.1 GCA_028817635.1 Verrucomicrobiales bacterium
GGGTTATCGAGGGCGATCCGCTGTTACAGGCATTGCCCGGTGATGTGGTGCGAATCGAGTATGTCGATGCGGTGAACATCACAGAAGCCTCGAGGCAACTCTCGGCCAGCGCTGTATGTATCGAGGGGAGTCTCGGAGATGTTCGCGTGGCCAAGGCTCAAATTTCAGATGAGGATCTACGGCTTCGCACCCAACTTAAGACAGCGAAAGCGCTCACGCAAATCGGGAACCACTACAAGGAATTTGGCCTAGAGGATCCTGCCCGGGTAAAATTCCAAGAGGCACTTCAGGTGGCGGAGGAGGCCACTGCGCGAGCTTCCGAGATTGAGAGTCTCGTGCTGGAACAGTGTTATGTGCAGTTGTGGGAAATTTACTTTGCCCTTGATGACTTGCGTTTGGCTGTGGCGATGAGTCAACGCCTCATGCGGGAGTTTCCGGAGAGTGCCTTCATCGATGACGCGATGCTGAAGCAGGCGGAGATCGCCCGAAAGCAGGGAACGTTCAAGGATGCGATTGCCCTCTACGGCAGTCTGCTCAAGCTGAAGGCCAGTGACTTGCGTGACGAAGCCCAGTTTGGGATCGCAGAGTGTTACGAAAAGATGGCTGAGGCGACGACCGGATCGCGCGCCCAGTCTCTGTTTGAAAGGGCGTTTGAGAATTACCAAAAAGTCTACGAGCAGTTCCCCGAGAGCGGTCGTGTGGGTGATGCCGTGGCAAGGGCAGCGAACTATTTCTATCAACGGCAGGACTACCAACGGGCGATAGACGTGTTTGAGGGTGTCATTGCAAATCATCCGGATGCAAATTATTTGGATGTCATCTATTTCAATTACGGACGCTGCCTGTACCGGACAGATCGAAAACGGGTGGCTCGACAACAATTTGATTTGTTGGTTCTGGAATTTCCAGAAAGCAAACTGGCAACGGAGGCCAAGCGCATCAGCGATGCCCTGGTGAAGGCTGGGTTTTAATGGGCGAATGAAACGGACAAATACAATCGGTGCGATAGCCTGCCTGATGGTTTGGCTCTCTTTCTGGGAGGGGATACCGCTTGGCCAAGCGCAGGATGCCAAGGCGATTGCCAAGGCCAGAAAAGATATCGCCGAGTTACAGTCGAAGCTTCGCCAGTCAAACGATCGATCGAATCAAGGCGCCAAGTTATTGCTCCAGTTGGCAGATTTGGCGGATCAAAATGGGCGACCATTTACACTGATTCAGGCAGCCAAGCGCTTTGTCGTTTCAAACCCGGATCACGATCGTCATCCCGAGATCATGCTGAAGTTGATTGACGCCCAATTGATTGCGGCACGTGAGAAGGCTGCGATCTCAACCGCTCGGCAGTTTATCGTGCGTCATACGGAACACCCCCAAATTGTGGTAGTGCATCGACAGTTGGCATCGTTGCTCGAACGGGATGACAAGCTAAGTGCGGCTGCTCAGGAATTGGCGCTGGCGTATGAAAGTCCACAGGGCCATCTCGCTGATGCGGCAAGTGCCGTGCAACTTTACCGTCGGGAGGGCAGTCATCGGTCGTTTGCCGAAGCGGCCCGACTGGCTGTTCGGTTCCTTGCTGAAGACACTGATTCTGTGACTCGAACGGAGGCGGCGTGGCTGGCGGTTGATTCGGCCAGTCGCTCGGGAGACAATGGGTTGATACTTGAAATCGGGCAGGCCGTCGCCGATTCGTCGGTTCGTTTTACCGACATTCAAGAGGTTCAATTCCAAAGGATTCTTGCGTCGGCTTCCAATTCCAATCGGGAGCTTGAGCCGGCTTTGGATCATTATTCCAAGTTGATTCGGATGGAACTGTTGTACGGCGATTTTAAACGGTATTTTGAAATCGCCCATGCCATGAACGAGTCGGCGGCCAAAATGAAACCGGTATACGATCTGGCTCGGAAACAATCGTTCACCAAGTCTCAGATGGCGTTGATTATTGGGTATCAGGCGTATGCGGCTGCTAGGGGTAAACAATTTCGACAAGCCGCAATGTTGGCACTGGAGGGGGGGAAGTTGGATGCGCAGCCGCACAAATTGCCAAGACTATTTGTGCGATGGGCGGCGGAGGCTAAGTTGGATCATGCAGTAATCGAACGGGATTTAAACTCGATCATCAATGGTGGTGGTGCGAACCCGTTTTATGCCCACTACGCGTTGGCATTCGATTTGTATCGGGATCGGATGAAGGAAACCGGCAAGGCGCAGGAAGCGGTTCGGAGATTGATAAATGCAGTGCCAACTTCAAGTAAGGATACTGTCGGCGCGATGAATTGGTTGCTGTCCTCAGCTCCGTCAGATGCCATCTTCAATGAAGACGCCAACCTGATTATGTCAGCCGCAAAGCAGCATGCTCGGCTTGACAGTTATCGGGATTTTTTCAAGGAGTGGGTGAAGAGTCATCGGGGGGATAAAAAGCTGCGGAGCCGGGTGCAAACAGTATCCCGCTTGGCCAAGGAATTGACCTCCGACCCCGTGGTGAAACTCTGGGCGAGTGTTGCGGCTGGAGGTAACAAATCCGCACAGGCAAGGGAGTCGCTTTTGGAGACGACTCTGCCGGATCAGGTTCGCGATGAGTTGTTGGCCAGTTTGGCTTACGATTTTCGTCATCGGTTGAAGGCGAGGGAAAAGTCGGTGGAGTATTATTCCCGCTTGGCCAAGCGGAAACCAAATGATTTCGGCGTGGCAAGGGCGTGGATAGAAGCGGCTCATTACTACGGCAGCAACGATCAGAGAAGAGACGCTGCCCGTTTTGCGCTTGGCCAAGCGCCGGACAAGAATGACGTCAATAGCTGGATGCTGATGCTCGACGCCTGTCAAAGAAGCAAGGATCCCGAGTTGGGACGCGATGTGTATCAATGGGTGCTCTCGAGCCAGTCGAAGTTTGGCGAGGAGCAATCCAAAGCGAAGGAGTTTGGGGATCGCTTAATTGATCTCGGATTGGCTGAGGAAGCCCTTGCCTATTGGGAACGTTCGGCGTTTTTGGATTTGGATACGAGTGAGGCACTGTCCTGTGTTTCGAGGAGGCTTGAAAATCAGGAAGCTTCCGGGAGACGTGAGGAGTTGCTGCTGCGGTGGTTGGAGAAAATACCG
>JAPPPH010000478.1 GCA_028817635.1 Verrucomicrobiales bacterium
GTATCGAGGTGCTCTACACGATGCTGCGCCTCAAGTTGGCCAATCCGGAGCAGGTGTTCATGGCGAGAGGCAATCACGAGGACATTCAGATGATTGCCTCGTACGGGTTTCTCGCCGAGTGTCAAAAGAAATACGGTACGCAGTTCAGCCCGGGGCTGATCGCGCGGTTGTACGATTTTTTTCCGGTGGTCATCTACACAGGCAGCGGCTCGGATTTTATCCAGTGCAACCACGGCGGGATGGAGCCGGGATACCTGCCGGGCAGCCTGCTTGAGGCAAAGCCGCCCATCGCGTTTCAGTTGCTCGGCGAGATGAAGGGGGGCGATTTTTTGAAAAAGCATCCCGGCCTGATGAGGGTGGCTGATCCCACGAAAAAACCGTTCCTCACGCAGAACATACGCAACTACATGCCGACTTCTCCTATGCAGCCAGTTATTAACGGGTTTATGTGGAACGACTTCACCGTGTTCGCCGAGGAACCGGGCGTAGGCTATAAACCGGGCAGAGGTTTTGTTTACGGTAAGACAGGCACCAGGATCGTGCTGGACGCCTCCGCTGGTTCTAAGGCCAAGGTGCGAGGCGTTTTTCGGGCGCATCAACATTCTTCGGCCGTCAACCCGATGATGCGCCGGCTATTGGCTGGCAAAGGCGTGTTCCGGCATTGGCACGAGCACGATAGCCTCGCCAAGGCAAATGCCTCCAGCGCAGTGCTGCACGCGCAGTGCAAACTCGAGCAAAGCGCCGACCGTAAACTGAAGGATGGCTTTGTCTGGACTTTTAACGTTGCTCCCGACAGTTACTACGGCGCGGGCAACACCTACAAGTTCGACACCTACGGCGTGCTAAAAACCGCCGACACTTTTGCCGACTGGAACCTGCGTGTCGTGAACCAGATTGTTCCTGTCCTCAATTCGTTGGCACCGGGAAGATGACGGAATTGCGTTTCCAGTTTGAAGTGTTTGAGGGGCCGTTGGATTTGCTCCTTCATCTGGTACGCAAGGAGGAGGTCGATATCTACGAGGTCGACATGGTGAAGATTGCCGATCAATTCTGCGAATACGTGGAATTGATGAAACGCTTTGACCTGCACTTGGCCGGCGAGTTCATCGTGATGGCCTCCACGCTCATGTACATCAAGAGTAAGGAACTGCTGCCGGTGGATCAGCAGGTTGTCGTTGAGGATGAAGACGAGGACGACGATCCTCGGTGGGATCTCATTCGGCAGTTGGTCGAGTATCGTAAATTCAAGGATGCGGCCGATGACTTCAAGCGGATGGAGTGGGAGCGCGAACAAAGTTTTCTGCGACAGGGTGCCAAGCCAAAAGTCCCGGCGCTGCCACCGGAGAAGGCCAAGCCGGCCTCCATTTTTGACCTCGTGGGGGCTGTCAACGACATCCTCAAGCGCTTCGATGAATCGGAGAAAAAACGGGAGGAAGATACCCGTAACATCATTGCTGATCAATGGACGGTCTCTCAAAAAATCGAGCTAATTCGGAAATTAATCGAGGAAAAAGAGGGCGTTCTTTTTACCGAACTTTTTGAGGATGCCGAGAGTCGGCAGGAGGTGGTCGTCACGTTCCTCGCGGTACTTGAGCTGGTGAAACTCAAGGTGCTTGTTTGCGTGCAGGGAGAGCGGTTCGGTCAGATCGAGTTGGCTCAGCGCACCGAGGCGGACGACTTACCGGACTTGCCGGAGGATAGCGATGAAGTTGAAGAGGTTGAGCCGGATTTTGAACCGGAGTCAGTCGGCTTCAACGCCGCCCAAGTGGAGGTTGAGGAGACAGAGGCGTTGCCCAGCAAAACTGCGGGACTTGATTTGCCCGGCAGTGGGGACGGCGAGGTGTTGACCATGGAGGTGGGCGAATTGGCCCACAAGGAGGGCGAGCCGATCACATTCGACCTGCCCGACGAGGATGAACCGGAGGAGCCATTCGACGATCCGAACCTTCGCGAGTTGCCGTTGACCTCAGAAATTCCGCTTGGCCAAGCGGAGCCGAAGGAAGAGGAGGCAGCCAAGCGCTTGGCCAAGCCCGTAGCCCCGGCGTGGACATCCGAACTAAACCTCAGTCACCCGACGAGGGACCGATTGGTGGCGGGAGCGCTGCTGGTTGTCGTGACCGTGCTGCTGGCGTTGATCGTTTTTTAGCGCCCCCAGCGAGACCGGCTGGTGAGTCGGGACAGGCGATCCTCAAGCTCGCGGTCGTCGAGCGCCATCAACTGCCAGCGCTTCAATCGCTCTGCCTTGCCGAAGTAGCTTAGTGTGGCCTGAAGTCGTTCCTCCACTTCGAACAAATCATAGGGTCGCTTGGCATCCGCGACGATATGTGGCCGGATTCGCTCGTAATCCTGCATGATGCGGGCCTGAATTTTCTCGGGGTTCCAGATCGTGCCGAGCAGGTAGTTTATGGCTTCCTCCAGCAACAGGTTGCCTTCGTCAGTGGAGCGGAATGCAGCGACCACCGCGCTGCGGCCACGGCTGGAACCAAATAGGCTGTTGTTGCTGTTGCGGAAAAGTTGATCGGCCCCGTGGGGGATGAAGTAAAATTTTCGATCAGTCGGGTTGCGGTAGACTCGGTAATTGTTCGGGGAAAGGTAGCCATCCCAATGGTCGCAGAGAATCTCCATCGCCATAAACCGCGCGAAGTGCCCAAGATCAACCCAGTCTTCCAAATGAGTCAGGTCGTTGGTGTCCTCCGCACGCTTGGCCGCCTCGGTAAAACCCATCAACAGCCCACGCTGGGCACGTTTGGGGTCGCTGTCGAGATCGAGGTTTTTCCAATTGGAAATATCAGTTGGTCCCTCGTAAAGGTCGCCTTTCGTGTCCTCAAACCAACGGGCAAGAAAATCCTCGGTCGAGGCTTCCACCTGCACGTACAATCCAAACGGGTCGCCGTTTACAGAAACCGTCGCATGGCCGACGCGTGGCGCGGGCAGGCCGGCCTCGCGGAACAGCGCGTAGCCGAGCCGCTCGCGGATGTAAGTTGAATCTTGGGCGGCAGTGTTGAGCTGAAGTTTTTTCAGCCCCATGCACCGTGGCCCGATGTTGAAGGCTATTAACTTGCCAGTGAATCAGTTTGTG
>JAPPPH010000470.1:0-1590 GCA_028817635.1 Verrucomicrobiales bacterium
TTTTTCTTGCAGTGCGCGTAGGCGAGACCTCGCGCGATACGGCTTGCAATGAACACCGCCAGCGGTCCCGGCAATTCCTTGCCCTGTGCCCGCACCTCACGAATGAATCCGGCAAGATTCACGCCGCGAATGAATTCCATGACCATGTAGTAGGCGCGCTGGTCTCCCTGCAGTTTCACCCCACTGTCGTCCCCCATTCGCCGATAGAGTGACTTACCTTCATCACCAAAGTTGTAAATCTGGACAATGTTCGGGTGAATCAAGTCGGCGACCAATTTGCCTTCGCCTATGAAATTCTCGATGAACTGGCGCTGCATCGCGAACCGTTCGTGCATCACCTTGATGGCCACCTCCTTGGCAAACTCCTCCGAGCCCATTTGGTTGGCACGGAATACCGCACCCATTCGTCCATCGGCTATCTTTTCCACCACCTCAAACCGGTGTTGGCCATCTATGTCAAACAGGGCTGCCATATGCAAAATGTCAAACCACCAAACCGAAGTGTCAAGCAAGCCCGATGCCAAACACCAAAAACCGGTGGGCAGCACAGCAGATTTGGACTATCTTGCGGCCAGATGCGCCTGCGCCTCTTCATTATTGCCCTGCTGACTCTGGTCGTTTTTGTCCGTGGCGACGAAAAGCCGACTGTGTTGGACTCGAGCGGCATTGTCTGGCGCCCCGACAATACAGTCAGCGCCTCCATCGAGAATTGGCCGCTGGATCAAGTGCTCCAGGCGCTCAGCGACCTGAGGAAATGGCAGGTCCTCGTCGAGCCGGATTTAAAATCGAACGTCACCACCCGGTTCAAAAACCTGCCGCAGACGGACGCGCTCCGGAGGCTCCTCAATGACGTGAATTTCGTGATCATCCCCTCGCGCAAAGGCCCTTCGAGAATGCTGGTCTACAAGACCTCCTCCAAGAATGCCGTGCGCCGCATTGTCCCAACCAAGCGCTTGGCCAAGCGAGAAACACCGGAGAAAAAAGACGACGGGAAAATCGACAACGAGTTGATTGTCACGATCGACCCCAAGTCCGGCATCGACATCGAGGCATTGGCGCGCCAACTCGGGGCCAAGATCAAGGGGAAGATTGACGGGCTCGATATCTACCAGCTTGAATTTGAAGACGCCGAAGCTGCAGACAAGGCGCTGGCGCAACTCGAGCAAAATGACGGCGTCGCCTCAGTTGACAGCAATTACACGATCCAACAACCGGAACAGCTCAGCCCGGTCAATCTCCCTGCCCCTCCTCTAAAACTCCGACCCTCCTCTGCGGATACGGACGGCATCGTGGTCGGCCTGATCGACTCCAGCGTCCAACGCAACGGCTCACAGGTTGGCGATTTTTTGCTGCCGGAATTATCCCTCGCAGGCACCTCGGCCAATCAACCCGGACAGGTCAGCCATGGCACCTCCATGGCGGAGACCATTCTTCGCGGACTCTCGGCTTCACTCGAGGGCACACAGGAAACCTCGGTCAAGATTCTACCGGTCGATGTCTATGGGCGGCACGACAACACTTCCACTTTCGACGTGGCGCGCGGGGTTCAGGCCGCAATCGAGGGCGGCGCGGATATCGTCAGCCGCAGTA
>JAPPPH010000470.1:1600-3073 GCA_028817635.1 Verrucomicrobiales bacterium
GCCGGCTCGAAGGAGGGCGTTCTTTTTTTGGCTGCCGCAGGCAACGAACCCACGGGGCAACCGGTTTATCCCGCCGCCCAAAAAGAAGTGATTGGTGTGACTGCATTGAACCGGAATGGCCAACGCGTGGCCAGCTACGCCAATAACGGCAACTTTGTGGAAGCCGCCGCTCCCGGCGTGGGGGTAACGGTACTGCACAATCAGACGTTCTACGGAACGGGGACGTCCTTCTCGACCGCCTACACGGCCGGCGTTGCAGCAGGGATCAGTTCAACCCAAGGCCTCACCACACCGCAGGTTCGGGATGCCATCACGAAAAACATGCGCCCGCCCGGAACGGGGCCGTAAGACACCCTACCCAAGCGCTTGGTCAAGCGCTGTCATTCGTCCTCCAGATCGGCTTCGCGCTCAAACTGCGCCAGCATCTCCGGCAAAGCCAATCGGCCCCGAGCATACTTGGCGGCCTCCGATTCCGGATAGTCCCAGCGACAGCGATTGTAATATCGAAACGCCATCGGGACGTCCTTATCCATCCGAAAACTTTCCCCGGCCCAAAACAAGGCCTCGGCGCATAAAGGATCATCCGGATAGCGCTTGGCAAAGTCCTCAAACCGGGCGGCGGCATCGTCGAAAGCCTCCTGCTTGTAGTGACATTGGCCCCAGCGAAACGCCATGCGCGACGCCAGTTCATGGTCTGGGAAGCGCTCGATGAATTTACCCGATACGCGAGCGGCCACCGGGTAGTTTTCCTTCAGGTAATAGTACTCATTTATGCGGATCATCACCTTCGGGATCAACGGACTATCCGGATGAATTGCCGCCATTGCCACGTACTCCTCCAGCGCCTGATCGAAATCTCCCGCCTCCTCATGACATTGGGCCATTTTATACTGGGCGTCCGGCGCCAACGCATGATCAGGAAACCTGCGAATAATGACACGGTACGACTTGATGGCTTCCTGCCAGTCTTCCTGCTCCTGTGCGAATTGGCCGAGCAGATAGCTCACCCTTGCCGCGTATTTTTCATCCGGAAAATCCTCCGCCAACTCGAGCAACACCCTTCGGCCGTGATCCAGGTTTTCCTGAGCCTGCTCCATGCGCTCGAGTTTCTTTTGGGATTTGAACAGTTCAAAATAGCTCTCTGCGATATGAAACCGGGTTTGCGCAGCTAGATCAATGTCCTCAAACACTTTGCTAAACGCGGCAAGCAACCCGTCTGTACCGATCGCAACGGACACCTCTCCCTGCCGATCAACAGCTGTGTTGGATGAATTAACGTGATCTCGATACACCACGGTCAGCGTGTCCCCGAAGAAACATTCCACACCGTTATCCCCACTGTTTGGCCGGGGGGTACTTCGCGCAATAAGGGGAAAAGAACCGGTGAAGATTCCGCTATGCGTCAGCGTTTCCGTGAGTGTCACCCCCTCATTCTCACCGCTGGTCGTTTTGACAGTGACAATTACCTGATCC
>JAPPPH010000473.1 GCA_028817635.1 Verrucomicrobiales bacterium
GGTTGATTGAGCAGAAGTTGGGGCCGCACATGCTACAAAAATGAGCCTGCTTGGCACCGTCAGCCGGGAGGGTTTCGTCGTGGAATTCACGGGCGCGTTCTGGGTCGAGGCCGAGGTTGAATTGATCTTCCCAACGGAATTCAAACCGGGCCTTGCTGAGTGCGTTGTCGCGGTGTTGGGCGCCGGGGTGGCCTTTGGCCAAGTCCGCAGCGTGGGCGGCAATTTTGTATGTGATCACGCCTTCCTTGACGTCCTGTTTGTTGGGCAGGCCAAGGTGTTCCTTGGGGGTGACGTAGCAGAGCATCGCACAACCGTACCAGCCGATCATCGCTGCACCGATGCCACTGGTGATGTGATCGTAGCCGGGGGCGACGTCCGTGGTCAGCGGGCCAAGCGTGTAGAACGGAGCCTCGTCGCACCACTCAAGTTGCTTGGTCATGTTTTCGTGGATCATGTGCATGGGGACGTGGCCGGGGCCTTCGTTCATCACCTGCACGCCGTGTTCCCACGCACGCCTGGTGAGGTCGCCCTGTACTTTTAGCTCGCCGAACTGCGCCTCGTCGTTGGCATCGGCGATGGAGCCGGGGCGCAGGCCGTCGCCGATGCTGAAGCTGACATCGTAGGCGGCCATGATTTCGCAGATATCATCCCAGTGGGTGTAGAGGAAATTTTCCTTGTGATGCGCGAGGCACCACTTGGCCATGATGGAGCCGCCACGGCTGACGATTCCGGTCATGCGCTTGGCTGTGAGTGGCACGAAGCGCAGGAGAACTCCGGCGTGGATCGTGAAGTAGTCGACACCCTGTTCCGCCTGTTCGATCAAGGTGTCCCGGAAAATTTCCCACGTTAGTTCCTCGGCGCGGCCATCGACCTTTTCGAGTGCCTGATAGATCGGCACGGTGCCAATGGGCACGGGGGAGTTGCGCATGATCCATTCGCGAGTGGCGTGGATGTTTTTGCCGGTCGATAAATCCATGACGGTGTCCGCTCCCCACTTGGTGGCCCAGCGCATTTTTTCGACTTCCTCTTCGATGCTGGAGGCGACGGCGGAGTTGCCGATATTGGCGTTGATTTTGACGAGGAAGTTGCGGCCGATGATCATCGGCTCGATTTCCGGGTGGTTGATATTTGCCGGGATAATGGCCCGACCACGTGCGACTTCGTCTCGAACGAATTCGGGAGTGATCTCCTTCGGGATGTTCGCACCCCATGGATTGCCGGGGTGTTGGTGGTGGAGTGAATTCGCCTGCGCTTGGCCTTCCTCACGCAGCTTGGCCAAGCCCATGTTTTCCCGGATGGCGATGTATTCCATCTCCGGGGTGATGATGCCCTGTCGGGCGTACCAAAGTTGGGTGACCGGATGACCGGCGGAGGCACGCAGTGGCCTTCGTTTAAGGCCTGGAAATTCTGTGAGGCGATTGCCCTTGTCCCGCTGAGTGGCGTGTTCGGCGTGGGTCTCGGAGAGGTAACCGTTGTCGATGGGTTTGGCTTCGCGTCCATCGTACTCCTCGACATCGCCACGAGCCCGGATCCATTTGTCGCGCAGAAGGGGAAGTCCATCGTTTACGTTGCCCTCGAAAGCCGGATCACCCCACGGCCCGCTGGTGTCGTAAACGCGGATGGGGGCGTTCTCCTCCGTGTCGCCGTTGAGGGACTTGGTTGGGTTGAGGGCGATCTCGCGCATCGGCACGCGGATGTCCTTGTGTTGTTTACCTTGAACGTAGACGCGGGTTGAGTTGGGCAACTGGTCACGGCTGGACGGCTCGAAAGAATCTTTGGACGCGATCATTTTGAAAATTCCGGGAACGGGAAGAGGCGGTGAATCCCTACGTCGGTCAGCCGAATCAGGTTCAATGGGTCATCCGCACACCGGCGCGGATTTCTCAGCCTTTTGCCAGCATCGGCCGGTTGGCTCCCCGTTCACTTGCGGACACAGTCCGTTGCCCGTGTGGATGTGTCAAGGGAACTTGACGCTTTGGCCAAGCGCTTGGCCAAGCGGGCAGCAAAAAGGGCAGGAGTTACCTCCTGCCCTTGGCGTAAATTATGAGTCGATTACCAGCTTGGATTTTCCGGAAGGCAGCCGTCGAATTCCGCGAACAATTTCTCCTCGTACTCCCCGGCGTAGGTGCCCGCGAAGAATCGGTCGAGTGCTTCACCGTGCAGGCGTTCCCACGAATCCTCCTCGCGGCCAGGCAGGATTGGGTAAAACAGGACGCCGTTGGCCTTGGCTGCCTTGTGGTCTCCAGGTGCGTCGCCAATCATCAGGATTTTCTCGGCGGCGTATTTGTCGACCGCAGCGAATTTCAAATGCTCAGTCTTGGTGCCCATTTCCTGTCCGGCGATGATCTCGACGAATCTTGAGATATCGTGTTCGGCCCACTCACGCTCGAGCGCGTCGCAGGGTGTTTGGGAGATCACCATCATGTCCGCTTGGCCAAGCGCTTTCTCAAGCGTCTCGCGAAGCAGGGGGAAAGGAGGAACACCGTGGACGATGTCCGCCACCTGTTCGTTGACCCCCTCAGACCATACTTTGATGTGGGCGAGGCCTTCGTTGCCGCCCTCAACCTCGGCGGCCAGCGTGGCGTTGCCAAGTTTGGTCTCACGCTCCATCCATTCGTCGAGCGCGGGGTAGATTGGCACGTTGACGTTGCGGGCCTGCACTTCGGGACGCTCTCGTAGCAGGTTTAGCGCACGAGTGAGGGCAGGGAAGCGATTGGCTCCACGTGTTTTTGAGTAGAGGTTCACAAAGTCCCAAACCTCACGGGCGTATTTGCTGACGGCCTGCAGATTGTGATGCTTCACAAACATCGGCGCGAAACATTCCTTGTGCTTTATCTCCATCGAGTCGAATACGCAGCCATCGGAATCGATGCCGATGAAGAAATCTTGCTTCGGCTGGAAATCGCGGAGTACTTGGGCGGGGTCGCTCATGGATCAGGCGTCGTAGGTCGTGGAGGAGACGTCGCCGCCGCGGCCGGTCCAGTTCGTGTGGAAAAACTCGCCGCGCTCCCGGTCGATGCGCTCGTAGGTGTGCGCGCCGAAGTAGTCGCGTTGGGCCTGCAGCAGGTTGG
>JAPPPH010000223.1 GCA_028817635.1 Verrucomicrobiales bacterium
TCTCGCCTACTTTGTAGCCGAAGATCGGTCGGCGTTGTTCGCCGGTGAGAAAGTAGCCCCGGAATCGTATACCTTTGGCACGGGTGTCGCGACCTTCGGCCTGTGGCCAAGCTGAATCGTCGCTATCAAGCTGTGCGAATGGCTGATCGCGGGTAAGGTTGATCAGGTAGTGACCGGAGGGACGTTGGAAACCCTGACCGCGTCCGTTCCAGTGCTTGGCTCCGTCGATGAACGCCCCGTGCCAAAGCATCGCGATCTGCATGGTGTTAGCATCGAAGCAAAGGTTCACATTTTCCGGGTAGCCAACGCCAATGCCGCGCGGGCTCGCTCCCTCAATGAAGTTGCGATAGATGCGGGCCTCGCCGGTGATGTCAATCGGGTTGCCGGTCGGGAACGGCTGCTTGCCGCTGCTCTTGGGCTTGATGATCTGCTTGGCCAACTGCAACCGCTTGATGCCGGGGCCGGACATGTCCAGCGCCAGTTCTTCCTGACCGCCTTTCTCAAAATATTCCAGCCGAAGCTTGGCTTTGCCCGGTTCAAGCGCAACGCTGCCCTCCACGACTTTCATCGAGTGTACGCCGTCGTTGTCCACAACAACCTTGTCGTTGATGTAGAGCTTCGATCCGTCGTCCGACCCAAGCTTGAATTTGTAATTGCCCTTTTTCTCGATGGCAATTTGTCCCTCGAACACGATCCCGAAGTTTTCCGTGATCTCAGCGAGACCGGGATCGGCCGTGCCGCTCTCCGCCTTGCCGGTCTTGAACGGTTTGAGTTTGGAAAAGTCCGGCAGTTTGTCCCAGCTACCCTTGTAGGCGGCGAACGAGAAATTCTCGATCTTGCCCTTGGCAATCAGGCCGCCCTCATCGGCGTCGCCGGCAGAGCCATCGCTCAGGGCGCGGACGTAGGCGACCAGTGCTTTCATCTCCTCGTCATTAACGGCTGGAGGCGGCGGCATTGGGGCGGCGGACTCTTTGGCCACCTTGTCCATCGGCTTGCGGATGGACTCGATGAAATACTTCTCGTCGAACACCACCTCGGCGTCCTTGCCGCCGTAGCCAAGTGTGACGGCCCGTTTTTTACCCCAGAAATTGCCCATGAACTTGGGCGCCTTCATGGCGATACCGGCCGGGGCGGGCACATTTTCGTCCACCTGATGGCAGGTGAAACAGATCTTCGCTTGGAAGAGCGCCTTGCCCTTCGCAATCAACTCCGCGTCATCAGCGGCCTTTGCCGGCAGGGTCAACCCTGCGGCCAAGCCCATGACGCACCATAATGCGTTTCGCTTGGAACTGTACATGCGTGCGGCGGATAGTGCACATCGTCGGCCGCCTGTCCAGAAGAACCGATGGGAGGGTCGAGGCTCGACGTCCGTCGACCTTTCCCGTAACCAAGCGCCGGAACATGTTTCCGGTCGGGCTCTATCTGTTGGCACTCGTTGGAGGGGCGGCACTTTCCGCGGCCTCGCTGCCGCTTTGGCGGCGTTGGTGTCTTCGCATCGGCCTAATGGATGCGCCCGGTCACCGGAAGATTCACGATACCCCCGTGCCTCTTGCCGGCGGCCTCGCCGTGATGACCGGCCTCGCGCTGCCGATCCTCGCCGCCGGACTCTGGACGTGGCTCGGCCCGCTGCCTGAACCGTTTGCACATGCCGTTTCCCACGGCCTCGCACGGCGCGGTTGGCAGTTGGCCGCCATCCTTGGCGGCGCGCTCGCCATGCTCGGGCTTGGCATCCTGGACGACAAAAGCGACCTCTCCCCGAAATGGAAATTCTTCGGGCAAGTTCTTATCGCGCTGGCGGTCGCCGCGAGTGGCATCCGCGTGACGCTCTTCGTCGAGAGCCCGGTTTTCAGCTACATCGTCACCGTGTTGTGGATTCTCACCGTCACCAACGCGGTCAATTTTCAGGACAACATGAACGGGCTCTGCCCGGGGTTGGGCCTGATCGGCAGCTGGTTCTTCGCATGGCACGCCGGGGTGGAGGGGCAATATCTCGTGGCGTCCCTCGCGTTTTTATTCACCGGCGCGCTGGCTGGGTTTCTGCCGTTCAATTTTCCGAGGGGCGGCGTTTTCCTTGGCGACGGTGGCAGCCACATTGTCGGGTTTCTACTCGCTGTGCTGGCCATTCTCCCGGACTTTTACTCGGCGACCAGCCCGCACAAGTGGCTCGTCGCCACACCGCTGCTGGTGCTTCTCGTTCCGCTGGCCGACCTCGTCTCGGTGATCCTCATTCGGCGCCGGCTTGGCCAAGCGGTCTGGGTTGGGGACAACAACCATTTCTCCCACCGACTTGTCCGGGCCGGCTTGGCCAAGCCCCGGGCCGTCCTCCTGCTGCTTTTTATTTCAGCCTTCGCCGGTGCAGTGACAATGATCCCCTGACCCGTGTCGCTCCATTTTGCGCTTGGCCAAGCTGGTGAGTTCTAATTTGGATCCACCATTTTTTTTGTTACCTTCTGTATCCTTTCCGTTTTTATGATGATGTAGGGTGAACTTATGAAGACAAATCACTATCAAACCAAGCCGTTCAACGGGGATTATCCCAAGTCATCAACCTCTTCCAGCAAACTGCGGAGCGCGAAATTGTCCGCATTCGTCATTGCTGGAAAAATGAAACATCTACTCCTCGTGATTGCGATTGCGGTGTTGGTGGGTTGCGGAAACGAAAAAACAATCAAATCTGTTAATGATGTTTATGACCGATTTGGCCTATGGACAGCCGTGGCAGCGGGAGATCGTGATGCTGTAAAGAGAATGGTCAAAACAGCGACTAAGCAGGAAATTCAACGAGCGCTTTATCAGGCTCTTGTGGATGATTTTGTGGATGATAAACACGATATGCTCGATTTACTCCTCGTTGATGGGGTTGTGCCGAGTTCCCGTGATTTGCATCACGTAATCGGCGATGAGGATTTGGAAACCATGCAAAAACTCTTAAAACATGGAGCGGATCCAAATGCCGAGAGCGGGGGGTATACGGCGCTACTCTCAGCGATCTTCGACGGTAGCGAATCAATCATCTCTTCGTTAATCGACCACGGCGCCGGATTGAAAAATCAAGGATCACCAGCTT
>JAPPPH010000290.1 GCA_028817635.1 Verrucomicrobiales bacterium
TCCGGAGCACCGGGGGAGTGCGGGCGAAGCCGACGCCGGGCGGGGTGCCGGTGAGGATCACCGTCCCGGCGGCCAGTTCCGTGCTGCCGCTGAGAAACTCGATCAATGTGGGCACGTCGAAGATCATGTCGTCGGTGTTCCAGTCCTGCATCACTTCGCCGTTCAACACGGTCTTGATGCCAAGCGCGTTCGGGTTCGGAATCTCATCGCGCGTGACCAGCGCTGGGCCAAGCGGGCAGAATGTGTCGAACGTCTTGCCCCGGCACCATTGTCCGCCGCCGCCGTTCTTCTGCCAGTCACGGGCACTGACATCGTTGGCGCAGGTGTAGCCGAGCACGTAGTCGAGCGCGTTGGCCTTGGAGACATTTTTGCAGTCCTTGCCGATGACGACGGCCAACTCGCACTCGTAGTCCACCGCCTCGCTCTTGAGCTTCGTCGGCAACAGAATGGGGTCGCCGGGGTTCTGCACCGTGCTGGGCATCTTCATGAACAGCACCGGGTTTTCCGGGATATCGGCGCCGCCTTCCTCCGCGTGCTTGCGGTAGTTTAGCCCAATGCAAAGCACCGCGGCCGGTTTGACCGGGGCGAGCAGCTTGCTGACGCTCGCGGCCTCGCCGGTATCGTGGTGGTCACTGAAAATGCAGCCTTCGATGCGGGTAACAGAGCCGTCTTCGTGTTGGGCACCGAACTGTGCCTTTCCCTCGTCGTTGAGATATCGAACAATTTTCATTTGAATATTGGCGGCGGCAACCTAACGCAGCGCTTGGCCAAGCGACAAGGAAAAGCCGGCTTGGTCAAGTCAGCCATTTGGGCTTCAAGCCGAGGCGATCGTCCAGTGTTCGCAGCTTGGCCGTGACGTCCGGCGGCAGCTCGATGCCCTTGGTCAGGGCGGTCTCGCGCCGTTGCCATTCCATCTCTCCCGGGACGAGTACGCTCTCCACGCCATCGGCTGTTGGTGCGGCGTGAATCTCGTCGATCAATCCATCAACCCGCTCGTGAAACTTGGCCAAGGGCGACATGGCTGCCGGGTTGATCACGATGAACGCAGCCCCATGGCCGGTCGGCTTGGTTTGATCGTCGAAGATCCAGTTGAGCACCTGCCAACTGATGCTGGCGCCGGTGAGCACGCCGGCGAGATGTTCGTGCAGCAGTGCGATGCCATAGCCCTTGTGCCCGGTCATTGGTGCGAGTGCGGCATTGAGTGGGTAGAGCGAACCGTCGGTGGTCGGCCTGCCTTCGGAGTCGATCACCCAATCTCCGGGGATCGTCTCCCCGCGTTGTGTCGCTGCATAGACTTTCCCTCCGGCCACCGTGCTGGTTGCGATGTCGAGGAGGATCGGCGGGTGGTTGCCGGCAGGGATTGCGTAGGCCAGTGGGTTGGTGCCCATTACGGCCTGCCTTGAGCCGGGCGCGCACACGCTGGGGATGTCGTTGGCCATGGCGATGCCGATCATGTTCGCCTCGGCTGCCATCGCGGGATACACGCCGGCTGCACCGAAGTGATTGGTGTTACGCACGCCGACGTATGCCACGCCGGCTGTGGCGGCCAACTCGATCGCTTTTCGCATCGCGAAGTCGCAGCCGATCTGCCCCATGGCGTTGCCGCCGTCCACGATCGCCCACGCCGGGCCTTCGCTGGCAACCTGCGCTTGGCCAAGCGGATCGGTGCCGCCGGCTTCGAGTCGCTTGATGTAACCGCCGAGCAGTTTGTTGCCGTGGGTAAACGTGCCCCAACTGTCAGCAAGCACCAGTTTGTCGGCGACGATGCAGGCATCAGAGTCCGCCATGCCAGTGGTCACCAGTGCCTCCACGCCGTATGCGTGCAGGGCTTCGACAGGGACGTTGACCGAATCGCTCACCGTCTATTTCCTCGGGCGCCGGGCTCGCGGCTGGGGCTTGGCCGTGCCCCATTTGGCCTTGCGGTCGCGCTCGTGGCGGGTGCGCTTGGGGTCGAGATATTTGCCGGCACGCACCGGTGCGTGTGAGGCCTTGGCGAACGCCTTCATCTTGGCCAAGCGCTCTAGGTGTTTTGCCGCGACATTCGTTGATTCGCTGATGTCCTGGCTCAGGTCGTACAGTTCCCACGGTCGATCGGGCTTGGTCTGGATCGCCTTCCACAGCCCCTGCCGCACAGCGGTTTGGCCGCGGAATTCCCAGTATAACATCTCGTGTTTTTTCGTTTGCGCCTGGCCAAGCAGGGTGGGGAGAAAGGAGATGCCGTCGATGTCGTCGGGTGCCTTGGCTCCGGTCAATTCTGCGAGTGTTGGCAGGACGTCCGGTTGATAGAAAATCAGGTCGTTCACCTGACCGGGTTTGATCTTGCCGGGCCAACGAACGAGGTAGGGAATACGCAGGCCACCCTCGAACAGGTTGCCTTTGCCGCCACGAAACTCCGCGCCGTTTTTTGGATTCACATTGGGGCCGAAAAAGCCACGGGGATGTTTCGGGCTGCGAAACCGATCCTGACCGCCATTGTCGCCGGTGAAAAAAACGATCGTGTCCTTCTCCAGTTTCAACTCGCGCAACAGGCTGAGCACCTGGCCGACATTGTGGTCCACCATGCTCACCATGGCAGCGTAGTTTTTTACGTCCTGCGGGGTGGCCGGATCGTTGATCCACGCCTCGCCCTCGTACAGCTTCCACGCGGGATCGTTCGCGGGGATGTCGTACATACCGTGCGGCGGCGTGATCGGGAAGTAACAGAAAAACGGGTTGTCCTTGTTTTCGCGGATAAACTTCAGACCCGCCTCCATGATCGGGTAATGGGCGTAAGACTCGCCCGATCGTCCGCCGATGTTGCCCTTCAGTTTCACCTCCTCGCTGTTGCGAATGAGGTACGGCGGATAAAACGAGTGTGCGTGTACCTGATCGTAGTAGCCGTAAAAAACATCGAAGCCGTGCTTCTCCGGCACACCGGTCGAATCGCGCCCACCACAACCCCACTTGCCGAAGCCGCCGGTCGCGTAGCCGATCTCCTTGAGGATCGAGGCGATGGTCGGCTCGCCCGCGCGCAGGGGAGT
>JAPPPH010000293.1 GCA_028817635.1 Verrucomicrobiales bacterium
AATGAAACGGATTCTCCTCATTTTTGCCGCCACCGTCTTGGCGCTTGGCCAAGCGCAATGGGTCAGGGCGGAACAGCATATCCACGGTCTCCACTGCGGGCACGCCGCCAGCATCTGGTCCAGTGTCGACTCGCCGTCGCAGCGCTACGCCCCGGACCGGGCGGTGGACATTCAGCACTTCGACCTCGACGTCACACCAGACTTCAAAAACCGGCGCGTAGCAGGCACGGCGACGTTTACGTTTCAGCCAATCCTCAAGCCGCTTGGTCAACTGCGGCTCGACGCGCACGACCTCGAGATTCACACGGTCACCGGTAGCGCCGAGATCACCGCGTGGCAAAACACCGACCGGACGTTGATCGTCACCTTCGCCAAGCCGATCGCCCCAACGACGCAGGCCAAGCTCACCGTCACCTACGAGGCCGAGCCAAAGAAGGGGCTCTACTTTCGCACGCCGGAGATGGGCTACGACCCCGGCGATACTCACATCTGGACTCAGGGCGAACCGATCGAGGCGCGGCACTGGTTCCCGTGCTTCGACGCGCCGAACGAGTTTTTCACCTCGACCATGACCTGCCGCGTGCCGGACGGCATGACCGCCCTCTCCAACGGGCGCAAGGTCTCCGACGCGGTTGACGAGAAAACTAAGCTGCGCGTGATCAAGTGGAGTCAGGAAAAACCGCACGTCAATTATCTCATCACGCTCGTCGCCGGCTACTTCAAGCGTCTTGAGGAAAAACACGGTGACCTCTCGATGTCGTTCTGGACCGCGCCGTCCGACTTCGCCAACGCCGCCAACTCGTTCCGCTACACCAAGGAGTGCATGGAGTATTTCGAGGCCGAAATCGGCGTGCCGTATCCGTGGGCCAAGTACGACCAGGTGACCGTGCAGGACTTCCACTGGGGCGGTATGGAGAACACCAGCATCAGCACGCTCAACGCCTCGACGCTGTTCAGCAGTGAGACGGAAAACATCCGCAGCAGTCAGGGACTGATGGCGCATGAGTTGGCGCACCAATGGTTCGGCGACCTCGTCACCTGCAAGGACTGGAGCCAGCTCTGGCTCAACGAGGGATTCGCCACCTACTACACGCACCTTTTCGCCGGACACAAGGACGGCATCGACGAGTTCCGCTACGCCCTGTACCGAGACCAAAAGCGCCTCACAAGCCGCCCCAATGACACCGCCCCGATGGTCAACCGCGACTACCAAATCCCGGAGGACATGTTTCGCAGGTACGGTTTTCTCTCCTACACCAAGGGCAGTTGGATCCTGCACATGCTCCGCTCGCAGCTTGGCCCGGACCTGTTTCGCAAATGCGTCAAAACCTACCTCGAGCGACACCGCCACGGCAACGTCGTCACCGAGGATCTGCGCTCGATCATCGAGGAACATTCCGGCCGATCGTTCGACCGCTTTTTTGACCAATACGTCTTCCACGCACACCATCCCGAATTGAAGATCGCCTACGCTTGGGATGAAAAAGCCAAGCTCGCCAAAATCAGTGTGCAGCAGACGCAAAAGCTCGGCGACACTGTCCTGCTCTTTCACGTGCCACTACCGGTGCGGTTCAAGGTCGACGGCCAAGCGATCAACCACACCCTGCCGATCACCAAGCTCGCCGAAGACTATTATTTCCCCTTGGCCAAGGCGCCGCAAATCGTCCGGATCGACCCCGACCTGACGCTGCTGGCCAAGATCACCTTCGCCCCGCCGACCGCACAGATTCACGCGCAACTGGCCGACGCCTCCGACGCGTTGGGGCGCCAACTCGCAGTCGAACTCTTGGCCAAGCGCAAGGACAAGACGACTGTTGAGAAATTGACGCACGTCCTGCGGAGCGATTCGTTTTACGGCGTCCGCATCGCCGCCTCCCGGGCGCTGCGCGGTATCTCCACCGATGCCGCGTTTGAAGCACTGGCCGGTTCAACCAAACAACCCAATGCCAAGGTGCGCTCGCAGGTCGTCTCCGACATCGCCAGCCAGCCCAAGCCCGGTGCCCTGCCCCACCTCAAGCGCCTCCTCGACAGCGAAAAAAATCCGGCGATCCGGGCACAGATCGTCAGCCGCCTGGCCGGCCACGAGGACAGGCAGGCGAACCGATTGATCAACCAAGCGCTTGGCCAAGCGTCCTTCCGCAATCAGATCGCCGACGCCGCCATCTCCGCGCTGCGAAAACAGGACAAGCCGGGAAATATCGTCAAGATTCGCGCCGCGCTGAAGGAAGGCGGAAAAAAATTCACCACCCGTGGCTACGCCAACGCCCTCCGCGCCATCGCGTTCCTCGGGCGCAACCAGAAAAACAAAACGGAGCTACGTGAGTTCTTTGCCAGCCACATTCACAGTCCTAAGCGCCGCGTAGCCCTGGCCGCCATCGAGTCGCTTGGTCAACTGGGCGATCCCCGGGCCATCGCTGCCCTCGAAAAATTCACCGCCAACGCCGAGGGCGACCCCTACCGCCGGGCCGGCGAACAGGCGATCGAAAACATCCGCGCCGGCCGCAAACCGGCCGACGACTACAAAAACCTACGCAAGGAAGTCGCCGACCTGAAGCAATCCAACGGCAAGTTGTCCAAGGAATTGACCGATCTGAAAAAACGTTGCGATGCCAGCCTGAAAACCGGCCAACCGACGGAAAAAAAATAACAATCGCGCTTGGCCAAGCGCTTAGCCGGGAGGCCATTGCAGCGAGCGGCCGCCGAGGATGTGGCAGTGCAGGTGTGGCACGGACTCGCCCCCATGCCTGCCGTTGTTGATGACCAATCGAAACCCGTCTTCACCGAGGCCAAGCGAACGGGCCACCTCCGCCGCCTTGAGCAGTAAATGGCCAAGCAGGGATTGATCTTCCGGCTTGGCCTCGTTGATGCGTGGGATCGCCTTGCGCGGGATCACCAGCACATGAGTCGGTGCAGCCGGTGCGATGTCCCGAAACGCCACAACCTGCTCATCCTCGTAAACAATGTCCGCCGGGATTTCCTTGTCACAAATTTTTTCGAAGAGTGTTTTTTCCATCGTGTCTTGGCCACAGCCTGAACCAAAATCAATCCGACCACCAGCCGAACTCGCTAAAATGTTGACAGACGCCAAAGCCCCATTAATCTCCCCTCAACTTTTCGCCATATTATCACAATCTAAGCACACAGGGGATGAAGCAATACTATTTCAAATCCGAAGACGGGAACGAATACGGCCCGATCACCGCCGAAGAGATTAGTGACTGGCAGGCACAGGGCCGCATGAACAGCGAGTCGCTTGTCCGTTATACGAATTCAAGGGAGTGGTTACCGCTGAGTAGTTTTGACGAATTAGCCGCTGCCCCACCCCCCGCGCCCGCACAAAAATCCGAACCTGAGTCCGAGCCCGAGCCTGCACCGAAACCCGCGCCATCACCCTCTCCATTTGCATCCGGTCAATCATCAAATCATTCCCAACCGGACTTTGTAGAGTCTCACCGCGGCGGGCTTATTTTGGGCCTCGGAATTGGCGGACTGGTCCTTTCGATCGCTTGTTGCTGTACACTGCCATTACCAATTGGGCTGTTAATCGCAATTCCGGCCTGGGCGATGGGTTCATCAGACATGCGTAAAATGAACGCGGGGAAAATGGATCCGACAGGTAAAGGGAATACGAAGGGAGGTTTAATTTGCGGAATCATCGGAACGATAATTTCGCTCTTGAACTTACTCATACTAATCGCAGCAGTTATATTCGAATTCTCTACAAATGATTTCGACAGTTTTATGAGATAGTTACGCCTCTTCGTCGTCGGCTCCGCTGGCTTTTTCGGTTGGACAACCGGCTCGGAGCCAGCCGTTGACGAACGGATCCAGTTCCCCATCCATCACACCCTGCACGTCGCTTGCCTGCACGTTGGTTCGCAGATCCTTCACCATGCGGTACGGCTGAAAAACGTAGCTACGAATCTGGTTCCCCCACGAGATGCTGCCCTTGTCGCCGTAGAATTTTTCCATCTCGGACTTTTGTTCATCCTCCCGTAAGGCGGTGATCTTAGCCATGAGAATGTTCATCGCCGTCGCCCGGTTTTGATGCTGCGAACGCTGGTTTTGGCAGGCCACGACCAGCCCGGTCGGGATGTGTCGGATGCGCACCGCGGTCTCCACCTTGTTAACGTTCTGCCCACCCTTGCCGCCGGAGCGGAAGGTGCCGACCTCAAACTCGCTCGGCGGCAATTCCTCCTGCTCGCTCTCCTCGATCTCAGCGATGACATCGACGCTGGCAAAACTTGTGTGGCGTCGCTTGTTTGAGTCGAACGGCGAAATACGCACGAGCCGGTGCACGCCGCGCTCGGCCTTGCAGTAGCCGTAGGCATTCTCGCCGCTGATCAACAGGGTGGCGCTCTTGACTCCCGCGACTTCGCCCGGCAACAGTTCGCTCACCTCCGCTTTCCAGCCGCGTTCCTCGGCCCAGCGTTGGTACATGCGCAGCATCATGCTGGCCCAGTCGCACGACTCCGTGCCGCCGGCGCCGGCGTTAATCGAAAGGATGCAGTTGTTGCGGTCGTGCGGCCCGTCGAGCATCAGCTCCAGTTCCAACGCCTCCAGCCCCTCGGCAAATCCGGACAGATCCTTTTCAATCTCCTTGCGGATGTCCTCCCGCGTGGCCTCGTCCTCGGCGGCGGCCATCTCGAGCATGGTCTCCATGTCGGACTGCTGCGACTCGGCCTTGAGGAGAGGCTCAATGCGGCGCTTGATCGCTGACGACTCGTCGACCAGTTTTTGGGCGTAGGTACGATTGTCCCAAAAATTATCCTGCGACATCTCCCCCTCGATCTCGGTCAGGCGATTTTGAGCCTTGGGAACATCCAAAAATTTCCGAAGGTGCGCCACCCGGTCGGCGGTCGCCTTCAATCGTTCCTCAATCTCCTCAAACATATGGGCGGGCAATGTACGGTCGCAAAGTGAGGTTTCAAGAACCAAGTGCCGCTTGGCCGCGATCCGTCATTCCCAGATGCCCTGTTCCCGGAGCTGCTTCTCGGCCTGCTCGGCCCAGCCGCGGTTGGCCGCCGGGCTGGCTGGGCTGGGGTGCAGCACGCGCCCGATCTTCACCGGCGCTTGGCCAAGCACCTCCTCCGCCTTCTTTTCCGCAAACCCACCGACGGCCACCAGCCATTCCGGCTGCACGATTTCCACCACCTTTCCCAAGTGCTCGTTGCACACAGCCTCCAGTGGCCGGGTCTCGGCTGCAGGCAGTTTGTCCGGTGTACGGTTCCGACCGGTCTCCTCGAGAAACGCCAACGGACAATAGTTCACCACGAAGTTCTCCGCAAAAAACGACTCCGGTTGGCCAAATTTTTCGGCAAAAAAGCCCCAGAGGCGCCTGCCGCTCACTTCGCTGCGGGGGCATTGCAGCCCTTGGATCGGGCGCTTGGGATGCTCCGTGGCCGGCTTGCCAATCGGGGCGTCGATCAGGAGCCAGTCGCGCACCGCCGCCACTTCACCAAACGGCACGCCCACCTGCGCCATGCCGAACGGGCCGGGGTTCATCCCAAGAAACACCACCCGCTTTTTGCCGCCGCCGTACCGAGTCAAAAACTGCTCGTGCGCCGGCCAGGCGTAGTCGAGCGGGTTGTAAACAAACTCCACCGGCGGGGCGAAACTCAGTCGGTTCACCGCATCGCGAAGCTCAGCGGCGGCGGCAATCAATGGAGAGGCATCGGTATCCTGCGGCACGCCGCCCTTATAGGCGCGGCTCGCCCCCTTTGCCAAGGATGCGATGTGGGTATTAATGAACGAACGAAGCGCAGGATGATATTCAGACTCGCAGGCTCGTCCCTCCAATTCGCTTGGCCAAGCGCTTGGCTGGAGGGACGAGCCCGCGAGTCCGTAAAACCAACTAATCGACGTAAACGAACTCGTTGGTGTTAAGGAGAACGCGGCAGAAGCCGTTGAGGGCGGTGGCCGGGTCTTCCGCTTGGCCAAGTAGATCGCCAAAGTGTTTGGCCTCCTCCGGGCTGGGCGGTCGGCTCAACGTATACCGATAGGCCAGACGAATCTGCTCCGGCACGCTGCGGCCGGCCTCGCGCAGCACGCGCTTGGCCAAGGCGGCGGCCTCCTCGTTCAAGAAGTCACCGTTGAAAAGTGAGAGCGCCTGCAACGGGGTAACCGAGGTGCGGCGGCGCGGCCGCGACTCATCGCACACGGTGGAATCAAACGCCTGCATGAACGGCATGTTCAATGTGCGCTGCTGGTAGATGTAAATGCTGCGCTTGCGCCCCTCGTGACCAACCTGCGTGTCCCACTTGTTCTCGGAATACTTCACCGCCTCGGCGATGTCGCCGGGTAGCGGCGGAAAAATCGGCAACCCGTACAGCTCGTCGTTAAGCCGCCCGCTGGCGGTGAGGACGCTGTCGCGGATGGCCTCAGCGTCGAGGCGCCGCTGTTCGTAACGCCACCAAAGGTCATTGAGCGGATCGGCCGCCGCGGCAGTTTCGTTCTCAACAAATGACGACTGCCGATAGGTGCTGGAGGTGACGATCAGCCGATGCATCGCCTTGAGGCTCCAGCGCTGGTTGACGAACTGCCCGGCCAGCCAGTCGAGCAGCTCGGGGTGCGTCGCGCCGCCACTGAGTTTTCCAAAATCACTCGGCGTCTTGACGATGCCGCGACCGAAGTGGCGGTACCACAGGCGGTTCATCATCACACGCGCGGTGAGCGGGTTATCCGGGCTGGCGATCCACTTGGCCAACGCCATTCGGCGGCTGCGCGTGGGCCAGCGTTTGAACGGATCCAACCGGATCGCCGCCGGCTTGGTATGACCGGTGACGATGCTCGGGAAACCAGCCTTCACCACCTTGCCGTCGTTGTCGAACTCGCCTCGCAGCTTGACCCTCGTCACCGGCACGCCCGGCTCGTACGGCGGCCCGAATGAGTGGCGCAACGACATCGCCTCGGGTTGCAGTCGCTTGAGACTCTGCCTCACGAACCGGTCACGGTTCTCAAGGCTGTAAAACAGATCGCGTTCATTCTTGGTGAACAGGTCGTTCGAATAGTCGTAGACCCGGTCGCGCAGCTTGCCCGCGCCGGCCCCGTCAGGTGTGACGAACGTGGACAACATGGCCCCGCCGCCGCCCACCGCAAATCCGTACACCTCGCCTTTGCTCTCGGCGGAAAAGATGACCACCATCGTTCCGGCCTGATCATCGAGGAACTTGGCCAAGCCGCCCCGGGCGATGCTGCCGAGCAGGAAACTGTTGTCGAAGTAAACCGCCGGCGCTTGGCCAAGCCGACTCATCTTCGGTTGACGAGCCGGCTCCGCTTGGCCAAGCGCGGTGCCGGTGACCTTGTCCACCCAGGCGGCGATGCGGCTGCCCTCGGCCGGGTTGGGGGTCTCGGCGTTGGCATCGATGTCCCCTGCGTCCAGCCAGAATCGCAGCCCGTCGGTGGGTGGTTCCGGCGCTTGGCCCTCACCGTGATAGCGGGCCTTCACGTAGCGATCGAGCGCCGCGCGCTGCCCCTCGTTGAGCACGTGGCCGTAAATCAACACCTCGGCAAACGCTCCCTTGTATTCGCCACCTCTTGCCCGCCCGTTCCCCTCGGTGTAGGCGCCGAGTGTGATGTGTTCCGGCCTGGGCAGGTCACCAAACCACTTGCCGTTGTTTGTACCGCTCTTGCTGCCGTACCGCTGCGCCGGTTTGCCGTCGGTGAAATAGGACCACGCCTTGCCGTCGGACGAGGCCACGGTGTAGTGCGGCTTGCCGTCGGTCACATCTGCGGCATCGTAAATATAGTCGTTGCCCAGCCCGCCGCCGATGGCCTGAAGGCCGAACCCGGAGGCTTGGCGGGGAATGCGTTTTTCCAGTTCCTTCGTCAGGCTCGCCAGTTGGGTCTTGGCCTCGCCGACCTGTTTCTGCAGGCGGGCGCGCTTGTCGTTGATCAACGCCTCCTCGTGTGCGCGGTAAAAACGGGCCGGCAACGGACCACCGATCTGGTAGCCGTCTCCGCGCAGCGGCGGTTGAATCTGCACCGTGGAAAAGAACGCCTGCATGCGGTAAAAGTCATCGATCGGGATGGCGTCGTATTTGTGGTCGTGACACTGGGCGCAACCCATCGTGAGCCCGAGGAAAACCGAGCTGACCGTCGAGGTCATCTCGCTGAGCAACTCGTGGCGGGTGCGATCCCCGCGCGGCTCGGTGAACGGTGCCAACCGCAGGAACGTCAGCGCCACGGTGCGCTCGGCGTCCATCCCCGGTAGCTCGCCGGCGCCCATGATTTCGTTGAACTCGTCCCCCGCAATCTGTTCGCGGATAAACAGGTCATACGGCTTGTCGCGGTTGAGCGAGTCGATGACGTAGTCGCGGTAACGCCACGCGTGCGGCGTGTCGGGGTCGCCCTCGTAGCCGGCGGTGTCGGCGTAGCGGGCGAGATCGAGCCAGTAGCGTCCCCAGCGTTCGCCGTAGCGGGGGTCGTTGAGCAGTTGATCGACCAGCCGCTCGTAGGCCAACGGGCTGCGGTCGTTGACAAAGGCATCGGCCACGGCCGGCTCGGGCGGCACACCGAGCAGGTCAAAATAGAGGCGACGCACCAGCGCGCGGCGCTTGGCCAAGGGGGCCGGCTCGATGCCCTTGGCCTCGAGCTTGGAAAGGATGAACGCGTCGATCGGGTTGCTGACCCAGTTGGTGTTCGTCACCTCCGGCGGCGTCACCGGGGTCACCGGCATGAAAGGCCAGCGCTTGGCCAACTGCGGCTCGGCCTCTTCCGCTTGGCCAGGCGCCGTCAAAAAGAGGATCGCGGCAAGTATGGCGAATCGTCGCATGAATCGGTTCAATCTGGGCAAAAACTAGGCTCCTGCCCAAGCGAATGCAACCCGCTGTTTTCGAATTGATTTGGGATTATCGAGGCTCCCAATCAAAATTTGTGGCATTGAATATCGGGGCCGGTTCGGTACGTTCCCTCCCGCGTGAATGATTTCAAAAACCGGGCCGGGCGGGGTCTTTTGCTTGCGTTGGCGTTCCTTGCCGGGCTGCCGCTTGGCCAAGCGGTGACGCTGATTGATTACAAGTCATCGTGGCAACTTTGGCGCGGCCAACGATCGCCGAGCAAGCCAGACTACTCGGCGTGGAACAAACCGGACTTCGACGCCTCCGGTTGGGAAACCGCTGTGACCCCGATTTTTTACGGTGAAAAAGTGGACGGCGGCACGGAGTTGACCGACATGAAGAGCAAGTACAACTCGTTTTTCGTGCGGAAGAAATTCGACAGCCCCGACCCGAAAAACATCACCTCAGCCACGCTCCGCACAAAGGTGGACGACGGCTTCGTGGCCTACATCAACGGCGTCGAGGTGGCCCGATACAACGTCACCACGGAAAAACCGAGGTACAGCAGCAAGTCCTCCGGTTCGGCGCCGGAGCCGCTGCGGTTCCGCAACTACGAGATCGAGGACTTCAAGTCGGTGTTGAAGGACGGCGAAAACACGCTTGCCATCGTCGTGCTGAACCAGCGCCGCACAAGTCCGGACATCATGTTCGAGGGCAAACTGAGTGTGGTGTCGGACGAGAGCATCCCGCCGGCGGTCGCCTCCACCCTGCCCCCGCGCGGACTGGCGGCGGACCTCGAGCAAATCACGGTAAATTTCGACGAACCGGTCGAGGGGGTGGACGCCTCCGATCTGTTGATCAACGGCAAGCCGGCGCTGGCCGTGACCGGCGGGGGACGGACGTGGGTGTTCGAGCCCGGGGCACTGTCGCACGGCAAGGTGCAGCTAACCTGGGCGCAGGATCATGGGATCACTGATCAGGCTCTCACGCCAAACGCATTCAAGGCCGCTGCCGCCGGGAACCGCTGGACGTACACGTACGCGGACGACAACCCACCGCATGTGAAGCGTGCCAACCCGCCCGCCGGGTTGACTGTGAAGTCGCTGGACGTGGTGGAGGTCGAGTTCAGCATGCCGGTGAACGGTGTGGATGCAGCCGACATCCTCATCAACGGCCAAGCGGCCAAGTCGATGAAGCCGCTTGGCGGAAACCGATTTCAGTTTGCGCTTGGCCAAGCGGCCTCCGGCGAGGTGAACATTTCGTGGGCGGACAACACCGGCATCACCGGCGACAACCCATTCAAGAAACCATTCCTCCCGCTTGGCTGGTTTTACCGCGTGGACCCGAACGCGCCACCGCCGCCGCGCATCGTCATCACCGAGATCATGTATCACCCGATCGAGGAGCCGGAGTTCGACCGCAAAGGCAAGCCGGTGCTCGATCTCTCGGAGGACATCCACGAGTTCATCGAGCTGCACAACTTCAGTCAGGACACCGTCGCGCTGGACAACTGGCGGATCAGCGGCGGGATCGACTACGCGTTCCCTGAGGGAACCCGCCTCGAGAGCGGCGAGTTTGTGGTGGTCGCCCGCGACCCCAAGCGACTGGCCGGCATCAAGGAATACAAGCTCGCCGGCAAAAAGGTGCTCGGTCCGTACGAGGGCGTTTTGAGCAACAACGGCGAACGGGTGCGGGTGGAAAACGCAGCCGGCAACACCGAGGACAGTGTGCGCTACTCCGCGCAGTTCCCGTGGCCCATCGGGGCGGACTCGATCGGTGCGGGACCAAAGTGGACCGGGATCGACCCGATGGATTACCAGTTCCGCGGCAGCTCGCTGGAGCGAATCAACTTTTCGCTACCAGGCGATGATCCCGCCAACTGGGTGGCGTCGCCCCTCGAGAAAAACGCCACGCCGGGCCGGCCAAACCACATCGCGCGCCAGCGCTCCATGCCGCTGCCAATCGTGACCTCGGTGCGCGCCATCAACCGCAAGGGCAGCATCGTGATTAGCAAGGCGGACTCCGTCCGCATCGAGGCCAGGCTCTCCGACAACAAGGCGGTGAACGGCCTGACGCTGGAATACTTTTACGACAACCTCGAGAAGGAGGGCGAAACCAAGGTGCAAAAAGAGATGACCCTCTCGAGCGGCGTCTGGGAACACACGTTGCCCAAGAAAACCGACCGCACGCTGGTGCGCTACCGGTTGCTCGCGGACTTCGGGAAGGGCCCGGAGATCATCTCCCCGAGGCCAAGCGACCCGTACAAATGGCACGCCTATTTCGTGATGCCGCGCTCGACCGGCTCGAACCGTTACTTTGCGTGGCTGGTGCCCCGGGCAGGAACCAGCCAGCTCGCGAAAAACATGTCGGCCAATCCCCGCAGCGGCTATCGCCCGGCCCAGAGCGTCAAGCCGCGCGGCCCGTGGAACGATACCGTGCACGGAATCCTCGTTCACGAGGGTGTGGTGCGCGATGTGTACGCCCGTTGGAATGGCAGTTTTTTCCGGCGCAACAGCGGACGCAACTCGTGGAAGATTCGACTGCCGCGCTACAACCGATTCGACGGACAGAGCGACCTGATGTTCACCGACAAGGATAACGTCACCGTGGCAGGGCATGCGCTATATCGCGCGCTTGGGCTGCCCACCTCGAACACCGAGTGGATCGATGTCTCCATCAATAAGCGTAAGATGCGCCGCCTGCTCGTGGAGGATCACAACGACCGGATGCTTGAGCGCTATCACGAGGATCAGATGCGCCGCAACCCCGGCACCGAGCTGGAGCCGAACGGCCACATTTTCAAGTCCAGCGGCATCCTGCAAAACCTCGGCCCGTACGGCCGCGGCGACGGGAGCAAGCTGCCGCCCCGGGACGGCTGGACATCGCTTCAGCGTTACGAGTGGATTTACTCCTCCAAGAACCAGGACTGGAAAGGCCACAGTGAGTTGCAGGAATTGATTGACGGATTGGCCAAGCACAAGAACAACCGCACCCAGCTCCGCAAGTGGTTTCAGGAAAACTGGGACATGGACGCATTGATGAGCTACATCGCCGTGCGCAACTGGATGGGCACGTGGGACGATACCGTGCACAATTTTTACTTCTGGCGCCGGGCGAACGGGCGCTGGGGCATGTTGCCGTGGGACTTTGACAACGACATGCAGGGTGGCTTCATTAACAAGTCCATCTTCATCGGCGAAGCCGGCAACGCACACACCACGCACGGAACGCATACAGTGAAAAACGCCTTCTTCAAGGCATTCCGCGACGAGTATAAGGAGCATCTTTACTACCTCAACAACACCCTGCTCACGCCAGACAACCTCCGGCGCATTGGCCTTTCCGGTTACGTCACCTACGCGCGCGGCCGACAGGCCAGCATCAATAAGCAGTGCGGCAAGGTGAAGATTCCGGTTCAGCCGGTGGCCACCCAGCTCACCGGGGGCGACTCGGTCTACTCCCCCGCCACCATGGTCGTCAGCGCGTTTGAGGGTGGCGAGGCCAACGTCGACCACGTCAGCACCATCTGGTCCATCCGCACCTCCGATGGCTCGTTCACCTATCCGGTTTTCAAGAGTGAATCGACCGATAACCTCACCGAGATGCCGGTGCCGTTCGAGCTGCTCGAGTTCGGGCGCACCTACTACTGGCAGGCGGTGTACATCGATTCAAAAGGCCGCAAGTCCCTGCCCACCGCCGAGGCCAGTTTCCGCTACGGCGGCCATGCCAGGGCGGCCGACCTCATCGCGCTCAAGGACGAGGAATGGCTTTACAACGCCGAGGGCAAAAGCCTCGGCACCGCCTGGCGCAAGGAGGACTACGACGACTCCGCTTGGCCAAGCGGCGAGACGTTCATCGGCAAGGGCACGGCCCGGCAAAAACACAAAATGACCACCACAATCGAGATGGGGCCGCGCACGTTTTACTTCCGCAAATCGTTCGACTTCGACCAGCCGGCAGCCGGTGGTGAGCTGCAACTGCAGTACCTCGTCGATGACGGCGCGGTGTTTTATCTCAACGGCAAGGAAATCCACCGCGTGAACATGAAGGATCGCGGCAGCATCCGCTACACCACCCGCGCGTTGAGTTCGGTTCGTGACGCGGAACTGAGCGGCCCGATCCAGCTCTCGGGGAAGAATCTCAAGCAGGGCAAAAACGTCCTCGCGGTTGAGGTGCACCAGTACTCCACCAACGACAGCGACCTCGCGTTCGGTGCCAGTCTCGGTGCAACGGTCGAGAGCCTGCCTGATGGCATCATCCTCAACGAGTTGATGGCCGCCAACCGTGGTTCGGTGAAAAACGGGGACACCAACCCGGACTGGATCGAGCTTTACAACCCGACCAGCCGCGAGATCGACCTGACCGGCGCCGGACTCGGCGATGGCGTCAACGAAAAGCCGACCTACTTTTTCCCGGCCGGAACACGGCTCGCCCCGCAGGCGCACCTCGTCGTGTGGTGCGATGACGCGAAGGAACAGCCCGGCCTGCACACCGGATTCGCCCTCGATGCCGACGGCCAAAACATCGCGCTTTGGTGGCCGGGCGAGGACGGCTTGAAAATACAGGACGCCATTGGCTTTGGCCCGCAGGCGGACGACCTTTCGATCGGCCGCTCCCCCGACGGGGCTGGACCGTGGGCACTCAACGCCCCCACCCCGGGCGCCGCCAACACCGCGCAGGATTTGGGTAGCATCAAGTCGCTCTCCATCAACGAGTGGATGGCCCGGCCCGAGAACGGCAGCGATTGGCTGGAGATTTACAACCGCTCCGCCCTCCCGGTCCCGATGGCCGGCCTGAAGCTCTCGGATGACCCGGCGCAACTGGACAAAACCGTGCTGCCGCCGCTGACCTTCATCGCCGGAAACGGCTACCTGCGTTTCATCGCCGACAACGCCCCGGGCGACGGCGCCAACCACGTCGGCTTTCGCCTGAGCGGCCGAGGTGAGGAGATCGTCCTGAGCGACACAAAGGACAAGACGATCGACTCGGTGATGTTCGCCGAGCAGGCGCGCGGTGTTTCCGAGGGACGCTACCCGGACGGCGACAAATCGATCGTCACCTTCCCCAACAGCGCCACGCCGGGGCGATCCAACCTCGTCATCGGCGATTCCGACGAGGACGGCCTGCCGAATCTTTGGGAGAACCTTTATGGGCTCGATCCGAACGATGCCTCCGATGTCCACCTCGACCCGGACAGTGACGGCCACAGCAACCTCGAGGAATTCATCGCCGGCACAAAACCGAACGATGCCTCCAGCGTCCTTTGGTTGGAACTGGTTCTGCACCACGAGGCCGCCGTCGTTTCATTCGAGACGCAGCCCGGACGCACCTACGTGCTGTGGAGTGCCGGCGCCGTTGCGGGTGGCGAGTGGATCAAGGTGCAGCAGTTTTCATCGCAACCCGAGAAACGCATCATCTCCTACGAAATCCCGGCCGAGCACCGCCCGATACCGAACGGCTACTACCGGCTCACCATCCCGGCCGCAGGCAACTAGTGCAGCATGATCGGAGTGACGGCAGCCATCGACTCGCCGGGGTTGGAGATCATCCTGCCCGCCCTGCTGCTGCTGGTCGCCGTCCTGCCATTTTTGCTGAACGCAAATCGAAACCAAGCGCTTGGCCTGCTGGCTGCGCCCACCGCATTGGCGCTTGGCCTGGGGGTGTTCAAGTATCAGGCCGACGAGGCACACGACATAACCGAGAGCGCCCTGCTCAACCACACCCCCACCCAGGTCCGCCTCTCCCCGGCTGCCGACCCCGGCAACGCCTATACCTC
>JAPPPH010000267.1 GCA_028817635.1 Verrucomicrobiales bacterium
GGCCAGTTTTCCGGTTTCGATGGTGCCAAGTTGATCGGACACGCCGGTGAGTTTGGCCGGAGCGGTGGTCAACGCGGCGAGTGCATCGCGCTTGGCCAAGCCGCGCTCGATCGCCTTGGCCAGATTGGCTCGGAAATGATTTTTATCCTTCAGCCCATGCAGAGTGAGTGAGATAGGTTGTCCGTTTTTCTGGAGCATTGCCGGGACTTCCGGCGCCCAGTCCCATGCACGAAGCTGGCCAAGCGAGACGTTCTCCCAATCGCTATCGCTGGGCATCTTTGGAGCCTTGGGTAAAATGAGTGGTACGATAAACTGTGCGCCGGTGGCCTTGATCAGGTCAGGGCGGCGCCACTCTTGTCCACTGGCGACGAGGATAGGCTTGATGCCGAACTCCGCACCGAGTCGCACAGCCTTGTCGATCATCAGCACACTTCCGGGCTCCATCACGGTGGGCTGGCTGGCCTGTATCGCAGGCTGTAGCGCGGCGAGCGCCTGATTGTACGCCGGTCGCTCGAAGGACGTGGCGTTTTGCTGGTAATAATCCCAAGTGGCCTTGTAGTGTTGGGCGTCGGAGAGTGTCTGGCGTATCGCGGCGATCACACCCATCAATGATCGGGGAAATTCCTCCTGCTTGGCCGCCTGTGGATCAAACACGATATGCTGAAAAAGGTTCGGCTTGATGATGAGTTCGTTAGGTGAACCTTGGCCAAGCGAGATGAGAGCGCTCTGGCCTCGCACGATTCCGCTACTTGGGGTCAGGGCGACCGCAGTAAAACCCTGCTTGCGGTATTCATCATACGTGTCCCGTTTGGGGCTGAATTCGTCGGCGACATGAAAATCCGGCTTCATGGTTGAGAGACCGGAGCCCGGGCCAGTTTGGCCAGGGTCGCGTTCGTTGCCAGTGGTGCCGAAGAAGCCGGGTTTACCGGCTGCCGTGGCCTCCCTTCCGGTGATGCTCTGCGTCATTGTTGTCGAGAGCGGCTTGGCATCAGTGACGTAGGGATCGATGAATCCTGCGTAGAGGGTCATCCCACTCATGTCCCAAACCCGCGCGGTGTCCGGTGCTTCGCCCTGTTTTGTGACGCTAACAATGCGGCCGTTGTGGATGACCACCGTTGCGTCCTCGATTTTGACTCCCGGCTTGGTGACCACGGTGGCGTGGGTCAAGGCATGGTGGCTCGGCGGGACGGGGCGGTTACCCGGGGCAACGATCTCGGCCAGGGGGGCAGCTATCCCGGCGGCCAGCATGGATAGCGCAAGCGTGATGCGAATTTGTTGCATGCGCCATATGAAAGCAAGGGTAGTTCGTTCGACCAAGCAAAATGAGTGCTTGGCTAAGCGGGACGATTTCGGTATCAACCCCTCGTTCTTTATTCCGGGCAGTTGCCCGGAGACAATCACTTTCAGTAAGGGAACCCCGTGAGATTCGGGGACGGTTGCGCCACTGTGACGAGTCGCAAGGCTCGGAGTCAGATTACCTCGCTGGGATGTGCTCGTCAGGCCGCAGTTGCGGCACTTCTCCGCACAAGAGAAGGATGAGGCCAACAGCTGTTGTGACTTTTCCTGAGACCTCCCGTGCGGGTGGTCTTTTTTTTGTTTAACACCAGTTAGCCTCGCAGAGAGAGATGAAAAACTGGATATTCATTGTTGTTGGGGCGTCCCTACTGTGGGCGCCGGCTGCGCTGAGGGCTAGCTCGTTTGCGACGGAGGTAATCGACTATGAACCGGGCGAGGGTTTTGCCAAGGATTGGGCGACCGGTGCAGGGTTCACAAAAACAGGATCCATCCTTGGTCCGCCGTCGAGCGTGACGCAGGGTGAGTTTGGCGGCCCGGTCACGCCATTCAGCCCTCCGTACTTGCTCGACCAGATTTTGTCGATCGGAAAAGGCGGGCAGGTGACGGTGAAATTTGACCGCCCAATCCGCAATGAGTCGCTCAATCCTTTTGGTTTGGACTTCATCGTGTTCGGTGCAGCCGGCTTCACGATTACCAACGGAGATTTCTCGGGCGGCGGAATCACTGACGGCAGCCTGTTTGGCCAAGCGGAAGGTGGTACGCGCGTCTCCGTCAGCAACGACGGGGAGGCATGGTTCGTGTTGAACTCCGAGTTGGCCCCGGCGATTGATGGCTACTATCCGACTGATGGTGGCGGAGACGCTGACGTGCCGGTAAATCCAGCGCTTGGGGTAGCGGAAATTGCTGAAGCCGGTTTGGCCAAGCTGAAGGAATTGTACGGTGGTTCAGCCGGAGGAACTGGGTTTGATTTGGATTGGGCGACCGATGCCGATGGCGAGCCTGTTTCGCTTGGCCAAGCGCAGTTCGTCCGGCTCGAGGTGCTGTCCGGTAGGGCGGAGATCGATGCGCTCAGTGACGTTCGGCCGAAGACTGCTCCACTCGGTTGGCATTATGAGTCGTTCGCGACGAATCCCTTGGCCAATGGTTGGATGTTGCACGGTGACGAGTCGTTGTTTGAGTGGGACGCAGAAGCCGGGGCGCTTGATGTTACCTGGAATTCTGAGAAGCCGAACAGTTATTTTTATCGGCCGATTGGTCAAACGCTCACGGAGAAGGATTCGTTTGCGTTCACGTTTCAATTGACTCTCAATGAAGTCAAGGCGGGGCACTTGGACGGCCAGCCGTATACGTTTGAAGTAGCAATCGGTTTGCTGAATTTAGAGTCCGCAAAGGAGGGAGGATTCATGCGTGGCACCGGAACAGATTCGCCGAATCTTGTCGAGTGGGACTATTTCCCGGACACCGGTTTTGGGGCCACGGTTTCGCCAGCGTTAGCCTCGAGCAAAAGCGAGTTTTCAGCCGGGTTCACTTTCCCGGCCGAGTTGACCAAGGGGAAGGTTTACACTGTGCGCATGGGATACGATGGCTCAACCGGAGTTTTGAAATCGGAGATGTTGGAAGATGGCAAGCCGTGGAAATCCATTGCCGAGGTGAAGCGGAAAATGGCTCATGCCGGATTTCTGATCGATGCCTTCTCGATCAGCAACTACACGGCTAAGG
>JAPPPH010000494.1:0-2707 GCA_028817635.1 Verrucomicrobiales bacterium
CTTCGAGATGGACTTCCGCCATCGAATAGGCACCGCCGGTGTCCTCGCCCGAAAGGCACACCGCACACATTCACGAGAGTGAATCAAAAACCGGCCAAGTTTCTCGTCGTCTATTCACCCGCAGGCTTCGAGAAATTCTTCGACGAAGCGGCAGACCTCGACGTCACCGATACAGAGACATACGTTGCCAAGGCCGAGGCGCTGGCAAAAAAATACAACATGCAAGTCGTCGGCCCACCGCTCGAGGGATAAGCAGCCTTCCGTCAAACTCCTACTTCACAAACTTGGACGCCCAGTTGGTGATGATTTTCAGTTCACGTGATTCGCCCTGTTTGTAAACTTCTTTTACCACCAAAACCCGTTTCCCATCCGGCGAGATATCATAGGAGTGCCCCGGTATCGCCAAAAAATCACCCTCATAAATCGCGTACGGTTCTCCGAAAGTAAGACTGGGCGAATTCTTCACTTCTCGGCCAACCAGTTTTTTACCTTCCCTATAAATCAGTTCCTTCCCATCGGCAGTCCAAACCGGTTCAACACCACTATTTAATGACACTTGTTGCGCCGCTCCGCCTTCAATCGGAACAACGAATACTTCGTAGGCGCCCCCGGTTTTATCCATCGTGAACGCAACCCATTTGTCGTCCGGCGAAATCCGCGGCCCCCACTCGGTTTTATCCGTGGTCATCAACGGTTCATGGCTGCCGGCTTCCTTGTTGAATATGGACAAATCCCATTTCGTTTTTGAGGTGAAATGATTGTAGACATAGCGACTGCCATCCCGTGTCCAAACACCCTCAATATTGATCGTATCACGAGTGCCTTCGATTAATTTCGATGAAGTTGAGCCCACTAACTTGTGGGAGAAAATTTCATGCAACTCACCACTCGAGGAACTGAATGTAAATCCGTCCCCCTGCGGGTGCCACCGAGGGAATCCCTTGTACCCGTTGGATTCACTTTGCTCCACAATAGACTCAAGATTACTTTCCAGATCAATCAACCACACGTTTGCTGTCGACTCCCAAACCTGAGCGAGCACCCTGTCGCCACTAGGTGAAATACTCAGTGTGCCGTACACCCGTTCCTTGAGCCCAAGCGACAACTCATTGCCGTCACGGTCTACCCATGCCAACTCCCCATACCCAGCAAACACGCCCGGTAGATAAACCAGTGTGCCTGTGTCTTTCGCCACAGAAAACTGGCTGGCATATCTCCCCTCGGATCGAACCGATTGCTGCACCAATTGTTCCGCACCTTCCAACTTCAGAGTTTCCATATTGAATCCAACAGAGAACAAATCTGCTTTTCGGCAATATACGATATGGCCCGATGAGAGGAATTGAGGGCAGCCCCCATCGAACACTAATTGGCGAGACTCACCTTTTTCAACGTCGAGGAGATGGATCGCGTATCGTTTCTGCGGATTTTGTTGACTCGTCACAAGAAGTTGCCGCCCTCCCGGCAACGCATGAGGCCAGAGTACTCCGGGATAACCTTCCACCTGCAACCGGTCATGGACCTCAACCAACTTCGTTTCCCCTCCATTCTCGTTGATGGAGAAAAGCAGCCCACCCTCCCGGATGGTGCAATAGATCAACCCGTTGTCCGCCCAAGTTCCGCCGACCGAGTTCGGCGCATCCGTCAAAATTTGAGGGGCTCCACCGCTGAGCGAGACCTTCTTGAGTTTGTTGTCTGCTATATATGCAACCCACCGATTATCCGGCGAAAGAAATGGGGCAAAACCGCCTTCTGTCCCGTTGATGGCCTGAACCGAATCCTCATCCAAATTGCGTTTATAAAGCATCGTGCTCTGTCCAGTTTTTGCTGCATACACAAAAAACGAACCATCCGACGCCATTGCCATATTCGGCCGTGAGGCTCCGTATTGAATAACTGAAGCATCCGCCAACGGAGCCGTTTTCGGCAACGAAACCGAGGCGTTGATTGTCATCAGTGAGGGCTTGGTCTCAGTAAACAGACTACCGCTTCCTACCGCAAACCAACCGATCAACATACCAAATACACAGCCGGCCACCAGCGGAAGCAGTCGAGTCGAATTACTATTTTTCTTTCGACGATGGGATGGTGGTTTTGTGGGGTTGAGAGTGTTGGTCGTCTCGGTACCCGGGACGGTGACTCCGTTGATGGCCAAGCCTCTTCGCAACTCTTCGATTAATCCAGATTCGGACAAGGCGAAGGCTTCCAAGTGCTGGATGCCGGGGAGTTGGTATTTAAGTCGTGACGGGATCTCCGCTTCCTCGAGATAAACCGGTAGGATCACTTTGCCCGATTCTGAGGCGAGCATTACCTCCTTGACTACGTTGGGTGAATCGGTCGAGTGACCGGACACCATCATGATCAGCACTTTGCAGTCGTTGATCGCCTCGACGATCGCCTCCGACCATAACGTCGCTGCCTCGATGCCTCCCTCATCCATCCAGACCGACACGCCCACCCCACGCAACCGCTCGACGATGCCATGAACCTCCTCAAAATCCTGGCTTGAGTAACTGATGAAAACCTCAGCCACGATTACTCCTTCAACTCAGGGAGGCCCACCTTTTCCCAGATCGCATCGAACCGGGGATTGCCGTTTAGTTTTTCGAATTCTTTTCTTGGGTCGACTGGGAGAAACTTTAGATCACGGTCTTCAAACGACCGTTCCAGCATCGAGAGTGCTCCATCCATGTTACCTGAATTATAT
>JAPPPH010000494.1:2717-3007 GCA_028817635.1 Verrucomicrobiales bacterium
AATTATATTCAGCCAAGGCCAAAACTGAAGATGGCACCAAACGCGTTTCCTGCCTTTGAAAAAGTTCGTCTCTCACGCGTTTCACATCCTGTAATCGGCCCAACTCTTGGAGCGCCTTAATTTTGACATTCAAAAATCTGAAGTCATTGTCGTAATTCTGAATCCCCTCGTCAGCCAATTTCAATGCTTCCTCATAGTTTCCGAGAGATAACTCGCTTAATGCGATAATGCCCAAGCCTCCTACGAAGGAAGAATCCAGCGTCATCATTTTCTCACCGGTTGCCTTGGCT
>JAPPPH010000261.1 GCA_028817635.1 Verrucomicrobiales bacterium
GGGTTCGAATCCCTCCCCCTCCGCCAAACACCGGGAGAACTGAAAGAGAAAGTTCGAACATGAATGAGACAAATAACAACGCGGCACCGGCAGCACCGACCGCAACGACAGAGGCGCCAGCGGATCCGGCGAGCGTCGTCCCTGCATCTGGGGGCGAATGGGGTTGGGTATTAGAGTGGTCCATAATCGGCGCGATTCTTCTGATTGTCCTGTTTTTGGCTAAAAAATGGGGATGGCTGGATCGTATACGTATTTTCTTCGCCCAGACACGAGAGGAATTGACCAAATGCTCTTGGCCGACTCGCGATGAGTTGAGAGGCTCAACATGGATGGTATTGGTTGCGGTGTTCCTTCTCGGGACATTCACTTTTTTGGCTGACCTGGTTCTGGGCGACGTGTTTATTCAGAATATCCTTCTCGATAAACTGGTGAGCTGGATTTGAGCCCGTTAATTTGAGTTAAGATGGCACACGCTTGGTACATCATTCATACCCTCTCCGGCCAGGAGCAGAAGGTGCTCGACAGCATCAACAAGCGGGTCGATGTGGAGGAGATGGGCGCGCACATCGAAGAGGTGTTCGTGGCCAAGGAAAAGGTGGTGGATGTTCGCGGGGGCGAGAAGAAAGTTTCGATGAAGAAACTGTTCCCCGGGTACGTGTTTATCCACGTGAACCTGCGGGATGACGAGCACAAGATTATTCCGGAGCCGATGAATTTCATCAAGGACACCCCCGGAGCCATCGGGTTCGTGGGTGGTGACCAACCGGAGCCCACGCCGGACGACGAGATTGCCGATATCAAGCGCCGGATCGCTGATTCCGAGGATCTTGAGCGACCGAAGGTGGAGTTCGAAGTGGGTGAGACCGTGAAGATCAATCACGGCGCATTTGAGGGGAACAACGGCATTGTTGAGGAGATCGACCCGGAGAAGGGCCGACTCAAGGTGACGGTCAACATCTTTGGCCGGAACACTCCGGTGGATGTCGAGTACTGGGAAGTCGACAAGGGCTGACCGGAGCCGCTTGGCCAAGCGCTTGGCCAAGTGTGAGTAAAGAATTTTAAAGAAAACAAGAATGGCGAAGAAAGTTTCAGGATACATCAAGCTGCAGATTCCGGCTGGCCAAGCGAACCCGGCGCCGCCGGTTGGCCCCGCGCTGGGTCAACATGGTGTGAACATCATGGAGTTCTGCAAGCAGTACAACGCAGCAACCAAGGATCAGGCCGGGTTGGTGATTCCGGTGGTCATAACGGTTTATCAGGACAAATCGTTCACCTTCGTCACCAAGTCGCCGCCCGCAGCCGTTTTGCTCAAGAAGGCAGCGAAAATCGCCGCCGGCTCGGGCGAACCGAACAAGAAAAAAGTCGGCAAGGTGACCAAGGCTCAGTTGCTGGAGATCGTCGAAACCAAGAAAGCAGATTTGAATGCCCGAGACCCCGAGATGGCGGCCCGCATGATTGCCGGCACAGCCCGTTCCATGGGACTTGAGGTGGTGGATTAATCATACCAACAGCGGGAGGGCTGCAAAGCCTGCCAGTACCGCGCCCAAAAAAATGCCAAAGAAAACAAGCAAACGATTCAAGAAAGCACTCGAGATGGTCGAGCCCGGAAAGAGTTATTCCGTGGCGGAAGCCGCTGAGTTGCTCGGGAAGTTCCCAAAGGCCAAGTTCGACGAGTCAGTCGAGATCGCCTTCAAGATGACCATCGACCCGCGCAAGACCGACCAGATGATCCGCGGCACCGTCCGCCTGCCACATGGCAGCGGCAAGGAGGTCAATGTTCTGGTTTTTGCCAAGGACGGCGAGGCGGCCACCGCAGCCAAGGATGCCGGCGCCGAGTTCGTTGGCTTTGAGGAATACATTGAGAAAGTCACCAGCGGCTGGACCGGTTTTGACGTGGCGATCGCCACGCCGGAAGCCATGACCGAGGTGCGCAAGCTGGGCCGTGTGCTTGGCCCGCGCGGCCTGATGCCGAATCCCAAGACAGGCACCGTAACCGACGACACCGCCAAGGCGGTGCAGGAGGTGAAGGCCGGTCGAGTTGAGTACAAACTCGACAAGGGTGCGAACATTCAGGTGCTCGCTGGCAAGGTGTCCTTTTCTGCGGACCAGATTGCGGGCAACGCCAATACGATCATTGATGAAATCATCAAGGCAAAGCCGTCGGCGGCCAAGGGTCGTTACATCGAAAACTGCGTGCTCTCATCAACCATGAGCCCGGGAATCCCGCTGGACTTGAAGGGAGTTCTCAAAGCGGCCTAACACGGAAAGTAAAGCGAAACCATGCGCGAAGATAAAAAACTCATCACTCAGGAATACGTCGAGCGGCTTAAGAACAGTCCCTACTTCATCGTGGTCAATTACGAGGGGTTGAAGGTGGATCAGTTCGAGGAACTGCGTAATCGCTTGGCCGATTGCAATTCCGAGTTGCACGTCGTCAAGAATTCCATTTTCAAGATCGCCGCACAGGAGACCGGAGTCGAAGACCTTGGCCAAGCGCTGGCAGGACAGTTGGCCGCCGTGACCGGCGAGGGCGAAGTCACCGGTGCCGCAAAGGTGCTGAAGAATTTTAAGGCCGAATTCGAGAAACCGGAGTGGCACTTTGGGTTTCTGGATAGCGAACGGCTGGATGCCGACCAGATCAAGACCTTGGCTGACCTGCCGTCGCTGGACGAGCTGCGGGCCAAGATTCTGGGCACGATCCAGGCGCCGGCCGGCAAGCTGGTTCGGACGGTTGCCGAGCCAGGCTCGAGCCTTGCCCGTGTTATCCGGGCCAAGTTCGCCGAAGAATAAGGCGACTTTTTAATGAATTTTTCGTCCCGGCGAGTGTCGGGAGGAAAACCAACAAGAGTAACTCGTCGGTGCGCGGTCTGCGCACTTAAATCCCCGGGGCTCCGGAGGCGACGAAACTAAGTTGATACAATGGCAGACATAGACAAAATCGTAGAAGAGTTGAGCGGGTTGACAGTCCTAGAGGCTGCCGATCTGGTCAAGGCACTGGAAGAAAAATGGGGCGTCAGCGCTGCTGCGCCGGTTGCGGTTGCGGCCGCAGGCGGTGGTGGCGGAGGCGATGCCGCGCCGGCTGAAGAAAAGACCGAGTTTGACGTCGTCCTCACGAGTGATGGCGGCAAGAAAATTCAGGTCATCAAGGCTGTGCGCGAAGTCAAAGCCGGTCTGGGCTTGGCAGAAGCCAAGGGACTGGTGGAAGGCGCTCCGGCGGCTGTATTGGAAGGCGTGTCGAAAGACGAAGCCGAAGCCGCCAAGGCCAAGCTCGAGGAAGCCGGTGGCGCCGTCGAGCTCAAGTAACATGCATTTGGGTTCGGGGGCCAAGCGCCCCCGGCCTTTTGCAATTCCTGCTTTTGGGAAGAAATAAAAGCTTATACGGCCTTGACGGCCGGTTGTCATTTGAGATGAGGACGGTCCCCGCGCGGAACGGGGGGCGTGTTTGTCGTTTTTTAGTGTCCAAAAATATCCCGGCCCTTAACCGGGTCCATACCCCCCACAATATCAATGCCTAGCAAAGCGAAAGAGCGCGTAAACTTCGGCAAGATCAAGGAGATCATTGCCCCACCAAACCTGATCGAGGTGCAGGTGAATTCGTACCATGAATTTCTTCAGGCGGAAGTCAGCCCGGAGAAACGTGAGAACATTGGCTTGGAAGCCGTGTTCAACGAAATCTTCCCGGTCGAAAGTTACGACGAAAAAGTGGTTCTCCAGTATGACCACTATGAGATCGGTGCGCCGAAGATGGACTGGTTGGAGTGCATTGATGATGGGCAAACCTACGGCTCGCCCTTGCACGTGATCTTTCGTCTCAAGGATGAGAAAGGCACCAAGGAGGAGCGCGTGTTTATGGGGGAAATTCCGCTTATTACTCCGCAGGGCAGCTTTGTAATCAACGGCGCCGAACGTGTGATCGTGAGCCAGTTACACCGCTCGCCGGGTGTGGCATTTGAGGCGACCAAACACCCGAACGGCAAGACGTTGAACTCGTTCCGGATCATCCCCGACCGAGGTTCGTGGTTTGAGGCGCAGTTCGACACCAGCGACATGCTGTATGTCTACCTCGACCGGAAGAAGCGTCGTCGTAAGTTTTTGATCACCACTTTCCTCCGTGCGATCAACTTCCTTGAGGGCGAAGACACCAGCAGTGACGCCTCGCTGTTGAACACATTTTACAAGATTGAAGAGGTCACCACCAAAAAGGCGGAAAAGATGGATGACCTCGAAAACAAGGTGCTGATCAGTGACTTGGTCGAGCCGACCAAGGGCATCGTTGTGGCGCGTGCTTTCGAGCCACTTTCCAAGGCTGTCGTGAAGCGCATTAGCGAACTGGGAGTGAAGAAAATCCAGATCGTTGATGTCTCCAGCGACGAAGGCCTGATCATCCGCTGCATGGCCAAGGATCCGACTCATAACGAGGAGGAGGCCCTGAAGGAAATTTACAAGCGTCTGCGCCCCGGCGATCCGCCGACCCCGGCCAACGCTCGCGCCTTGGTGAAGCGTCTGTTTTTCGATCCCAAGCGCTATGACTTGGGTCGGGTGGGTCGCTACAAGATCAACCAAAAGCTTGGCCTGAAGGGCGACGACGGTTCCCGTACCCTGATGAAGGAGGACTTGGTTGAGGCAACCAAGTATCTGCTTCGACTCAAGCTAGGCGATGGCACGATTGACGATATCGATCACTTGGGTAGCCGCCGTGTGCGTACAGTGGGTGAGCTTTTGGCCAACCAATGTCGTGTCGGCTTGGCCCGGACCGAGCGCTTGGTTAAGGAGCGCATGACACTGTTTGATCAGGAGTTGGACACCATGACCCCGGCCAAGCTGATCAACCCGAAGGCGTTGTCCGCCGTGGTGCGTGACTTCTTCGGCCGCAGCCAGTTGTCGCAGTTCATGGATCAGATCAACCCGCTCGCGGAGTTGACGCACAAGCGCCGACTTTCAGCGCTTGGCCCCGGCGGTTTGTCCCGGGAACGTGCCGGGTTCGAGGTGCGCGACGTGCACCCCTCTCACTACGGTCGGATTTGTCCGGTGGAGACACCGGAAGGCCCAAACATTGGTTTGATCGCCAGCTTGGCCACATTCGCCCGAGTGAACGACTTCGGCTTTATCGAGAGCCCGTACCGAAAGGTGTCCAAGGGCCGTGTGACCAACACCGTCGATTACCTGACCGGTGATCTGGAGGAAAAATATTACGTTGCCCAGGCGAATCAGCCGATTGATGAGAAGGGCAATTTTACGACTGACCTTGTGACCTGCCGTTTCCGTGGTGACTTTATTGACCGCACGACGGACAAGGTCGACTACATGGACGTGTCGCCGAAGCAGTTGGTCTCCGTGGCTGCGAGCATGATTCCGTTCTTGGAGCATGACGACGCGAACCGCGCACTGATGGGCTCCAACATGCAACGCCAAGCGGTGCCGCTGTTGACGCCGGAGTCGCCGTTTGTCGCGACCGGCATGGAATCCAAGGTGGCCCGGGACTCCCACGCTGTGGTTTTGTCAGAGGTGGATGGTGTGGTTGCGTCGGTGACGGCGGACCAAATTGTGATTACCAAGGATGGCGCGATGCCGGAAGGTCGCCGCAAGATCAAGCATCGTCCCGAGGAAGGTTGCTGGGTGTACACGCTGCGCAAATTCCATCGTTCCAACGCCGGCACATGCATCAACCAGAAGGCTCTCGTCAACAACGGCGATAAGATCAAAAAGGGCGATGTGTTGGCCGACGGCCCCTGCACCAAGGACGGCGAAATCTCGCTTGGCCGAAACGTGCTGGTCGCCTACATGCCGTGGAACGGCTACAACTTTGAGGATGCCATCTGTATCAGCGAGCGAATCGTGAAGGATGACGTTTACACGTCCATTCACGTGGCCGAGTACGAGGTGGCTGCGCGGGACACAAAACTGGGCCCGGAGGAAATCACGCGCGACATCCCGAACCTTGGCGAGGAAACGTTGAAGAACCTCGACATGGACGGTGTGATTCGCGTGGGTGCCGAGGTGAAGCCGGGTGACATTCTGGTAGGTAAAATCACGCCAAAGAGTGAGACTGAGTTGGCGCCGGAGGAACGATTGCTTCGTGCGATCTTCGGTGAAAAGGCGGCAGACGTGAAGGACTCCTCACTCAAGGTGCCGTCCGGTGTCTATGGTAAGGTGATGGACGTCAAAATCTCTGCCAAGAAGGAGAATGAGAAAGGATCGAAATCCAAGGATAGCGAGGCCAAGAAACAGGCCAAGCAGGTGGATGACGAATACAAGAAGGAGTTGAACGATCTGCATGAGCAGTTGACCGAAAACTTGAGCAACATTTTGCTCGGTGAGAAGATCCCGTTGGATGTCACCAATGCCGAGACGGACGAGGTAATCATCCCGGCCAACCGCAAGATCACAAAGACGTTGCTGCGCAAATTGTCGCTGGTCTATGACAAGATCGCGATCGATCCTTCGCCGATCAAAAACAAGATTCTCGAGATCATCGGGGGCTTCACCAAGCGCTTCGATGACCTTAAGTCCAAGCACAAAGAGCAAGCCAGCCGCGTGGCAGCCGGGGATGAGATTGATTCCGGTGTTATCAAGTCGGTACGCGTGTTCATCGCTTCCAAGCGCAAGCTGTCCGTGGGAGATAAAATGGCCGGGCGCCATGGTAACAAGGGTGTTGTGGCCAAGATCATCCCCGAGGAGGACATGCCATTCTTGGAGGATGGTACTCCGGTCGATTTGATCCTGAACCCGCTGGGTGTGCCTTCGCGCATGAACGTCGGACAGGTGTTCGAGACACACCTTGGCTGGGCTTGTGAAAAGCTTGGCATCAAGATTGCGACACCGGTCTTTGACGGTATCGGCGAGGACAAGATTCGAGACTACCTCAACGAGGCCAAGCTGCCTGCCCACGGCAAGGCATACCTGCACGACGGCCAGACAGGCGAGCGCATCGATCAGGAGGTCGTGGTGGGCTACACCTACATGCTCAAACTTGGCCACTTGGTGGCGGACAAGATTCACGCCCGTGCAGTTGGCCCGTACTCGCTGGTCACACAGCAGCCGCTGGGCGGCAAGGCGCAATACGGCGGCCAGCGGTTCGGGGAGATGGAAGTATGGGCCATGGAAGCCTACGGGGCGGCCTATATGTTGCAGGAATTGCTCACTGTAAAATCAGATGATGTCCAGGGACGGACACGAATTTACGAGAGCATCGTCAAGGGTGACCACGCGCTCGAGGCCGGCATTCCGGAATCGTTCAATGTGTTGGTCAAGGAAATGCAGTCGCTTGGCCTGAATGTGACCGTGGGCTACACGAACCCGGTGGACCAGGCCAAGGCGGAGACCGCCTCGCCCCATGCGTTGTTGGGCGGCGAATAACAGAGGCCAAGCGGAACCCGGATAAGGAGTTTAAAAAATGATTAATACAGCAGAATCCTCACGCGAGTTGCTCGGCCTGGAAAAGGTCAACCACGTGGATCATGTCGCCATTGCGGTGGCGTCACCGGAGTCGATCCGGTCGTGGTCCAAGGGTGAAGTGAAAAACCCGGAGACGATCAACTACCGTACGTTCAAGCCGGAGAAGGGTGGCCTGTTCTGTGAGCGGATCTTTGGTCCGGTCAAGGACTGGGAATGCTCGTGTGGCAAGTACAAGCGGATCAAGCATCGCGGTGTCGTCTGTGACCGCTGCGGTGTCGAGGTTACCCAAGCTCGTGTGCGGCGCGAGCGCATGGGCCACATTGAGTTGGCCGTGCCGGTGACGCACATCTGGTTTTTCAAATGCATGCCATCCCGCATCGGTCTCGTCCTCGATGTCACCGCGCGCAATCTTGAGCGGGTGATCTATTACGAGGATTACCTCGTGGTGGATCCGGGTGATACTCCTCTGGAGAAAAACCAGCTGCTCACCGAGATGGAATTCCGCGAAGCCCGGGATACTTACGGCCCGGATGCGTTTGTGGCCAAGATGGGTGCCGAGGCGGTTCACGATGCTGCGGCCATGATCGACCTGGAGGCAGGCATCGACCAGTTGCAGCAGGCGATGACCGAGACGCGCAGCAAGCAGATTCGCAAGAAATTGGCCAAGCGCATCAAAGTGTATCAAGGCTTTATCAAGTCCAAGAGTCGACCGGAGTGGATGGTGTTGACCGTGCTGCCGGTGATCCCACCGGATTTGCGCCCCTTGGTTCCGTTGGAAGGCGGTCGCTTTGCCACGTCCGACCTGAACGATCTTTATCGTCGTGTGATCAACCGGAACAACCGTCTGAAGAACCTCCTGGCTCTAAAGACACCGGAAGTGATTATCCGAAATGAGAAGCGCATGCTGCAGGAGGCGGTTGATGCGCTATTCGATAACGGCCGCCACGGCCGAGCCGTCACCGGTGCCGGTAACCGTGCCCTCAAGTCGTTGAGCGACATGCTCAAGGGTAAGAGCGGTCGTTTCCGCCAAAACCTTCTTGGCAAGCGTGTGGATTACTCCGGCCGTTCCGTGATCGTGATTGGGCCGGACTTGAAGTTGCACCAGTGCGGTCTGCCTAAGAAGATGGCGTTGGTTTTATTTGAGCCGTTCATCATTCGCCGGCTCAAGGATCTTGGCTACGTGCATACCGTGCGTTCCGCAAAGAAACTGATCGAGCGCCAGACCATCGAGGTATGGGACGTGTTGGAGGAGGTAACCAAGGAGCATCCGGTGTTGCTGAACCGTGCCCCCACGTTGCACCGATTGTCCATTCAGGCATTTGAACCGACCCTGATTGAGGGTGAGGCGATCCGTTTGCACCCATTGACATGTAGCGCGTACAACGCGGACTTCGACGGTGACCAGATGGCCGTACACGTGCCGTTGTCCGTCGAGGCGCAGATGGAAGCTCGCCTGCTGATGATGGCCCCGAACAACCTGTTCTCGCCCTCCAGCGGAAAGCCCATCATCACGCCGTCGCAGGACATTGTGTTGGGTTGTTATTACCTGACCGCTGAACCGCGTGGCGTGGTTCGCAAAAAACAGAAGCACGTTAGCCTGTTCGGCTCTAAGGAAGAGGTGCTCTTCGCGTTTGAGGACGGTGCGTTGCACATCCACGATGTGGTACGCATGGCCAATCCGGATATCGGGACGGAGACACCCTACGGCGACCCGACCAACAAGATCATCGAGACCACGGCCGGTCGTGTCGTGTTCAGTGAAATTTGGCCGAACGAGATTGGCTTCCCGAACATCGTCGTCAACAAGGGTGCTCTGGGTGACGTGATTTGGAACTGCTACCGTCAGTGCGGTCACGAAGAGACGGTCAAGGTACTAGACGAGTTGAAGAAACTTGGTTTCGCAGAGGCCACCAAGGCCGGCATCTCGATGGGCTTTGAGGACATGATCATCCCGGGCGAGAAAGCCAAGGAAATTCAAAAGGCTCACAAGCAAATTGAGGATGTTGATAAGCAGTATCGCCGGGGTGTGATCACACCGGGTGAGCGCTACAACAAGGTGATCGATATATGGACTCACTGCACCGACCAGATCGCGGACGTGATGCTCAAGGTGTTGGATCACAACGGTGGCAGCGATGAGTTCAATCCGGTTTGGTTGATGGTGGACTCCGGTGCTCGCGGTAACCGCCAGCAGGTACGCCAGTTGTCCGGTTTGCGCGGCCTTATGGCCAAGCCGTCCGGTGACATTATCGAAAAACCGATTTTGGCCAACTTCCGGGAAGGCCTCACGGTGTTGGATTACTTTATCTCAACGCACGGCGCCCGGAAGGGTCTGGCTGATACGGCGTTGAAGACGGCAGACTCCGGTTACCTGACCCGTAAACTCGTCGATGTGGCGCAGGATCTCATCATTAGTGAGGTCGATTGCGGCACCACTAACGGCATTTGGCGTCAGGCCATCTACGAGGGTGAAGACGAAGTCGTCAAACTGAAGGATCGCTTGGTGGGCCGTACTGCGGTCGAGGACATTGCGAACCCAATCAACCCGGAGGAATACCTCTGCGAGTCTGGGCAAGTCATCGACGAGGCGCACGCCAAGTCAATCGACGATGCCGGCGTGGAGCGGGTTCGGATTCGTTCCGTACTGACCTGCGAATCCAAGCGCGGTGTCTGTCAAAAATGTTACGGCATAAATCTGGCCACCGGCAACCTGGCGGCCATGGGTGAGGCAGTCGGTATTATTGCCGCCCAATCGATCGGTGAGCCGGGCACGCAGTTGACCATGCGCACGTTCCACATCGGTGGTACCGCATCCTCCGTGTTCAAGCAGCCGCAGATTGAGGCCCGCAATGCGGGTGTGCTGAAATATCAGGATCTTCGCAAGGTGGAACTGGAAGACGGGAACAACATCATCCTCAACAAAAACGGCATGGTGTTCGTCATGGACGAAAAAACCGGCGACGAGTTGGAAAGCTACAATGTCGTCATCGGCTCTGTGATCACGATCCCGGACGGTGGAAAGGTCAAGAAGGGCGAAGTGTTCGTCCAGTGGGATCCGTACAACGTCCCGATCATCTCGGAGAAGCCGGGCGCGATTAAATTCCACGACATTATTGAGGGTGTGACCATCAAACAGGAGATGGACGATGCCACCGGCCAGTTGTCTCTGGTGGTCATCGATTACAAGGAAGATTTGCACCCGCAGGTCATTGTTGAAAACAGCAAGGGCGAGCCGATCGCCAACTACCCGATTCCGTCCGGCGCACACATCGTCGTGGAGGAGGGAGACACCATCGTGGCAGGCAGCCTGATCGCCAAGACACCCCGTAAAGCCGCCAAGACCAAGGACATCACCGGTGGTCTGCCGCGAGTTGCGGAACTGTTCGAGGCTCGCAAGCCGAAGGATGGCGCGGAGATTTCGAGGATCGACGGTGAAGTGGACTTTGGCCCGACAGTTCGGGGCAAGCGCTCCATCATTATTCGTGATGTTCAAACCGAGTCCGAGTCTGAGACCGCACCCGAGGAGGAGGAGCATCTCATCCCGATTGGCAAACACGTCATCGTGTTTAAGGGCGACAAGGTCAAGAAGGGTCAACAGTTGACCGAAGGGCCGGTTGATCCGCACGAAATTCTCGACGTCTGTGGGCCGAAGGAATTGCAGGATCACCTGGTGAACGAAGTTCAGGAAGTGTATCGACTGCAGGGTGTGACGATCAACGACAAGCACATCGAGATCATTGCCCGCCAGATGATGCGCAAGGTTCGCATTACCGAAACCGGCGACACCTCGTTCCTGTGGGGCGAGCAAATCGAGAAACTCACCTTCGAGGGCGAGAACGAGGAGATCGAAAAAATGGGCGGCCAGCCCGCCGAGGGCCAGCCAGTGTTGCTTGGTATCACCAAGGCCTCGCTCGAGACGGACAGCTTCCTCAGTGCGGCGTCCTTCCAGGACACCACGCGCGTGCTTACCGATGCGGCCACGCTGGGCAAGGTTGATCCGCTCAAGGGCTTCAAGGAAAACGTGATCATGGGACACATTGTTCCGGCCGGCACGGGTGCAGACCTGCATCGCAGCGTGAAACTCAAGCCGCTGGTGGAGGAGGTTGCTGCTCCGGAGGTCGAGGAAGAGGAACAGGAAGAGCCGATTTTCGACAACCCGCTCCTCGGGTAAGGAATGACGCGACAATCGAGGACGATAAAATGTTCAAAAAACGGGTTGCATCGAAAATGCGTTTTGGTAGTCTCCCCGCCCCTCTGAGGGGAAACGGACGCGTTATCGTCCTTAAACAGAACCGATTAACTGGATTTTTTAATGCCGACAATTAACCAACTAGTCCGCAAGGGACGGGCCAAGGTGAAGAACAAGTCAGCGTCTCGTGCGCTGGAAAACTGCCCGTTCAAGCGTGGGGTTTGTCTGCAGGTGTACACCCGTACACCAAAGAAGCCGAACTCCGCCATGCGGAAGGTGGCCAAAGTACGCCTGACCAACGGGTTCGAGATCATCGCCTACATCCCGGACGAAGGCCACAGCCTGCAGGAGCACTCGATCGTGTTGGTGCGCGGTGGTCGTGCGAAGGACTTGCCGGGTGTTCGTTACCACGTGGTGCGTGGCGCGCTGGATGCCACCGGGGTTGAGAAGCGGCGTCGCAGCCGTTCCAAGTACGGCGTCAAGCGACCGAAGGCCGCCAAGAAATAATTTTAGAAAGAGACAGAGCAAAAGATGGCACGCCGCCGCAGAGCAGAAAAAAGAGACGTAGCACCGGACGCCCGCTACGGGAGCAAGCTGGTTACCCTGTTGGTGAACTTCACCATGCGCAGGGGAAAGAAGAGCTTGGCCGAGAAGATCGTCTATAGTGCTTTTGACAAGATCGCTGCTGAGAAGCAGGGAACCAACCCGCTCGAAGTTTTAGAGCGGGCCGTCAGCAACGCTCGTCCTCGCCTGGAGGTGAAGTCCCGCCGCGTCGGTGGTGCAACCTATCAGGTGCCTCTCGAGATCAGTGGCAGTCGCCAGATCGCCTTGGCCCTGCGCTGGTTGGTTAGCTTTTCGCATGCCCGCAAGGGAGTGCTCATGAAGGACGCCTTGGCCTCCGAGATTCGGGAGGCCAGCGAGGGTCAGGGGAGTTGCATCCGGAAGAGAGACGAGATGCACAAGATGGCCCAGTCGAACAAGGCATTCGCGCACTTCCGCTGGTAAAGCCCTGATCGCTTGGCCAAGCGCTTGGCCAAGCGCAAAAAGCGCCTCCGTTTATCCGAGGCGCTTCGCTCTCTGAAATAGCTTGGAATTTTGAATACGTTTTTTTGGATGTTTACAAAAAACAAATGACAGCCATATTGGAACATAACAAAGAGATCAACTCGCCGGACCGTGAGTATTCGCTCGAGCGGACACGCAACATCGGTATCGCCGCGCACATTGATGCAGGCAAGACCACGACCACGGAGCGCGTCCTCTTCTACACCGGGTTCATGCACAAGATCGGTGAGGTGCACGACGGCAACACCGTCACCGACTGGATGGAGCAGGAACGCGAGCGCGGCATCACCATTACCTCCGCCGCCACCACCTGTTTCTGGAAGCAACGCGAGGAGGGCATCACCAAGCTATTTACGGGCATCGACAATCGCGTCAACATCATCGACACCCCCGGCCACGTGGACTTCACCGCAGAGGTGGAGCGTTCCATGCGTGTGCTCGACGGGGCCGTGGCCGTTTTCTGCGGTGTGGCTGGTGTACAGCCCCAGTCCGAGACCGTCTGGCGGCAGGCCACCAAGTACAATGTCCCGCGGATCGCGTTCATCAACAAGATGGATCGCACCGGTGCCGACTTTAACAACGCCGTTGGCGATCTCCGCAACAAACTCGGTGCCGAGGCCCATCCGGTGGGCATTCCGATCGGTGCCGAAGACCAACTCCGAGGCGTGGTGGATGTCGTGAACCAAAAGGCTTTGGTTTATGATCCGGACGACGAGACCGGCATCAAGTACGAGATCACCGATATTCCGGATGAATTGAAGGATGAAGCGGCGATGGCCTTGGAGCAACTTGTCGAGGCGGTCTCCAACCTCGACGATGAGGTAGCCGAGCTGATTCTCGAGGAAAAACCGGTGACCCCGGAAATACTCAAGGCCGCCATCCGGCGCCTGACCTGCACGCTCAAGTTTGTGCCGGTACTCGGCGGATCCGCCTTCAAGAATAAGGGGGTGCAGCCGCTGATGGACGCTGTGGTGGATTACCTCCCGTCTCCGCTGGACATCCCGGCTGCCACGGCGGTCGAAGCGCACGACGAAAAGACTGAAGTCACCGTCAAGCCGGACGACAATGGCAAGTTTTGCTCGCTGGCATTCAAACTTTGGACCGACCCGTTCGTGGGTAAGCTCGTGTTCCTCCGCGTGTACTCCGGCCAGATCAACAAGGGTGACACGATTTACAATCCTCGCACGCGCAAGCGTGACCGCGTAAGCCGCTTGATCATGCTACAGGCCGACAAGCGCACCGACGTGGAGACCATTTATTCCGGCGACATCGCTGCGATCGTGGGACTCAAGAATGTTACCACCGGTGACACGCTGTGTGACAAGGAACTGGACGTGATGCTTGAGCCGCCAACCTTCCCGGAGCCGGTGATCTCGATGGCCGTGGAGCCCAACTCCAGCGGCGACCGCGAAAAGATGTCCGAGGCGCTGCAACGTCTCTCCGAGGAGGATCCGACCTTCCGAATGTTCACCAACGAGGAGACCGGGCAGTTGATCATCGCCGGCATGGGCGAGCTGCACTTGGACATCATCCGCGACCGCATGTTGCGCGAGTTCAAGGTGGAGGCCACCGTGGGTGCCCCGCAGATTTCCTACCGCGAAGCCATCACTGCCCCGGCAGAGGGTGAGGGCAAATTCGTCCGCCAGTCCGGTGGTCGCGGTCAGTACGGCCATGCGATCATCAATATCGCGCCAAACGAGCGCGGCAAGGGCATCGAGGTTGAGAACAAGATCGTTGGCGGTGTCATCCCGAAGGAATATCACAACGCCGTTGAGAGCGGCATCCGCGAGGCGATCTCCGGTGGTGTGTTGGCCGGTTACCCGC